>OZ246404.1:855699-1136458 GCA_965230955.1 uncultured Candidatus Saccharibacteria bacterium
TATCTTTTTCAAACTCCCATAACTTTATACTCAAACCCATACCCCGCCTCTTTTGCTTTCGCCTCAATCGCCACTCTAATGTTTTGATAGTCAAACTTGTATTGATACTTCTTCCCGAATAAATTTGATTGCTCCTGAATCGTCCCCTGCCGCGCGCCGGACATGGTGTTGTAACTTTCCACTTTGAATCCGAATCCCGGACTCATGTCACTATCGAGACCGGTCGAAAGACCCGCTCCACTTTCTTTCAACATTTCGGAAAATATCAGCCGTTTGGCCGCATCATCAATCCGAAAGGTGGCGCGATAAGTCAAGGTCTTCGTCGACATAAAAGCTTTGCGTTCGGCGATCACCGCTTCGATGGCGTAAACACCTTTCTTTTCACTTATCGCCGCCGGAATCCCCGCCGCAATTTTCTGGATCTCTTCTAACAAATTCATAATCTTATCTCTTAAGTTCTTACATCTTATATCTTATATCTATATCTTAAATTCTTAATATCTTAATACTCTTAATATCTTATTCTAGCTTTCCAACCACCGGATACTTGGTGATCTGGCTTTTAACATGATAACTATAAAACGCCGTCGTCAATTCCTGTCCTGCGTAATGAGCATAGTGTTTACCGCTGGAAAAAACCCGCGTCATATCGTAAACCACTCCGTCCACCGCCACATAGGCCGGCTGGCCGCCCTGGCCGTTGTATTTCGCCAATTCTGCTTTGGTAAATGTTTTCGTCGAGGCCGTAGTGCTCGGCGTGGGCGGCGGAGGAGGTTGATCCGTGTTCGAACTCGCCGTGACCTCCGGGGTGGCACTTGGTATCGGATCGGCGCTGACATCCGTGGTCGCGGACGGAATTTCCACTTGGCGCTGATAGGCCAGCTCCAAATAAAAGAGGCCGGCCAGCAGAGCCAGGAAGAAAGCGGCCCAGATTATTTTTCCGGCCACATTCCACCAGCGCCAACGCATAAAGGCCAGGCGCACCGCCAAACAGGCGTGCCCGATGAAAGAAATTATAATCACCAACGGTAAAATATCGACGTGCAGTTTTGTCGCCATAATCGGATCAACCAGGTTTTTGGTCATCCCATAACCGCTGATAAAATAAAAAACCATTGCCCCCAGCAGAACCCAGGCAAAAACGCGGTCAATTTTGACTAAGAAATAATTAAACGATTTAGCCATCTTCTTATATCTTATATCTTAATTCTTAAATCTTATATCTTTCTCGTCGCCACCGATGCCTAAATCAATCCCGACCGCACCATCTGTCGCGCCAGCTCGCGGGGCAAAGGAATACGGCGTTCGCCGGACAGCCAATTCAGGGAGTAATTATTGATGACTCCTACTACTCGCTGGCGGGCTTGTTCGATCAACTGAGCCGGCGACAAAGCCGTCCAATGGGTCGGAATGCGATACTGATTAACATCAATATACTTTTTCAATTCTTCAGTACGGTTAGCCAATAGAGCGATGTCATGAAAAGATTCAACCGCATCTTCAAATGCCTGGCTGATATCACTCTCGTGCCGGGCACCTCGATAAAATGCCGGCATGAACGGAAATTCCCGGCTAACTAATTCTTTCAGCTCAGTTTCTTCCGTGAGCGCCCTCTGTCCGCTCGCCCATTCATCAAAACCGATATTTTTCTTTTCTACTTGGTAAGAATCGGCCAACACCCGCTGTAGCGTATATTCGCTCCCGCAAGTCGAAGTTATTTTACTGATACCTGACTTAGGGCCGCGATGATTGAGCGCCGTCAAACTATCATTTTGGATATCTTGCTCGTATTGCCGAGACAATTCCGCCGGCGGTAATGCGGCATTGCCTCCGGACAAACTGATGATCGTCGCGTTTTCCGGCAGTCGAACTCCCGGCTGGGTGGGATCAACCAGCCAGAAAGTATCAGCCGGTTGCATCGCCCGCATCAAACCGTTAGCTTTGACTAACTGACCCAACGGCGCCACTATGGCATAAGGCGATCCTTGCCAGGTGTCCACCTGCATCATGCCCGCTATCGTCGCTACCCCATCCAGGGCAAAATGGACGGTATTGCGACCGACCCGGCCACCAGTAGCTTGCGCGTGAGTGGGGATATACCAATGTTGATCCGCTTCATTATATACCGGGTAATATTTTGTCATATGGATGCCAACATGCTTGTCCAGCTCGGCGATCACACTTTCCGGTATTTCCAGCTTCCCCTCTGTTTCATATTTAGCTTGAATTGTTTCCAGTTGTTTAACCCTTTTTACCAAAGCTTCCTGGTCCGAGGGCGCGTAATGCGTAGTTTTCAAATCAGCGATTAGCTGATCCTTTTTAGAGATTATTTCTTCTAAATCACTGGGCGGGAAATTATCTTGCTCGTCTTGCTTTTTTGCTTCCAGTTCTCGGTAAGCGGCCGCACTGCCCAATTGGCTTTCCCAAAGCAAGCGCCGTCCCTCACTGAAATTCGCCTGGTCAAACAAGCCTTTCTCATTGAAACTGGCTGCGATAATCAAATCATAAGCTTCAACCGGCGAGAGCGGTTCGGGTTTTTCCCCTTTAGCTTCGGGCGCCAAGAGAGTGCGCGCTAAAACAGCGGCGTCTAAAATAGACTCCGGATCATTGCCGTCCACCAGTAAAAGAACTTTTCCCTCGCGCGCCGCTTGGCTAATTTTTTCCGGCTGATTGATACTCAAGCCAGTTTGCGGTTTTTCACGATATATTTGAGTATAGGCATCCACCGGCCGTAAATCCTTAAAGGGCTCGTCCCAGCCCTGTGATACTCGCCCGTGATATTTTTTTTGAAATTTGCCGCGCCGGTGATAGGGTATGATATCCGACGCCTGTTCTTTCAGTTGTTGCCAATTATCGTGCGCGACAGACGCTTCCCGGGCATAGGGCAAATCTCCGCAATAAATTACCGTCTTGCCTTTAACCAACTCCGGATCAAACAGCTGTTCCTGATGCTTAAAAACCAGCGATATTTTCTTATCGCTAAATCGGTATTCGTATTCCGGATATTCTACCCCGTCGCGGTCTTCAATCGTTTTCACCTCGCCTCGCTCAAAAAACAGCGGAGCGGTTTCCGACTTGGCATCTTCCAATTTTGCCGGCTTCGCTTACGTTACTGTAATCTCCGTGATGGCACTCTCACCTTTGGGCATAATGGTCATTTTAATTTGACGCGGAACGGCGCTCGTGCCGGCCCGACTTCTCAACGGTAGCACAGAATCAGCCGCGGTTCAAATCACATTTACCGGTACTAGAGACATTAGTATAGACATAGCTCCGGCAAAAAAAACATTGCACTTAGCAAAAATAATAAAAAAACTGGTAACTGCCGAAGCAATTACCAGCGAAAAAATGGTCACTAATTTAATCCAGATACAATCGAGATTTGTTACCTTGCACAAACAAAGTCGCGATTACTTTGCCGGATTTCCGCCAGCAAATCGGCGTGCAAGCCTGCGGAGCTTTTCCCAACTCCGCTTCAACTATTTCCCGCAATCGGGAAAAATCATTGACGCTGGCTTTTACCATCCCCCCTCCACGAGACACAGTTTCAACCTTAAACCCCGCTTTGATCAAAAGATCTTGCAAATTATTCATTTCCCCTCCTTCCGAAAAAGAAAATCGTAAATGCATCGAAGAGATTAACTGATAATAATACACTAAACGCGGCAAATGTCAAGGCTAAATCTAAATCACACTATGAATATTCACCACTCCGCTGGCGACTTCAAAAGTGACCGTCCGCCCGGAATTACCCCCGGTATCTTCTTTTTCGATAAAAATATCCAGCTCTTTCAATTTTTCTTGGGCCGCGGCCACATTGCGGCGGCCGACACAGTCCGGGGTGCTTATTTTCTGAAACATAGTCGCCCCGCCGATAATTTTCGCTTGGAGATGTTCGCGCCGGGCGCCGAGTTTAATTACTTCGCCCAGCAAACTATCGATCGCCTCGTCAATATATTTTGCCGGATGCGAGCGATCATCGTCCGCTCGGCGGTGCGGCAACATCGCGTGCGCCAAACCACCGATACGCGACTGCGGATCCCACAACACAATAATCACACACGAACCGATACTGCCAGTGGTGATTGCCACTTGCCGGTCGCCGACCGCCAGATCCGCCGTATTGACATGGAGAGTATTTATCATGGGGCGGGTAACAATTTCCGGGCGGCATTAAGCAGGGCCGCGGAAGCTTTAGCATCAAACAAAAAATATAAATCACCGGAAAGCGGAGAGGAATTAACCGACAACGTCACCTTGAAAGACAAGACTCGGCCTTCGGCCTGGCCGATTTCCAAAACCACCGAATCCGTCACCGCCCCGAGGCGATCAATCGCCACGTCGGGAATGGTGTGCATGATTTTCAGACCCAACAAACGGCCGAAAGCGGCAATGGCCGTCCCCAGCATAATATTTCCCATTTCTTGCAAAGCCGAAAGATCGGCCTGCTCGAATTTTTCCAGACTTTCTTTGGGCTGGTGCGTCATCTGTCCGGCCAGACTGATCGCGCTGGAAGGCGGGAAAATTGCCGTCAGAGCGCCGGACACCTCGCCGTGTATTTTGAGAAATACCGCCAGTACTTTTTCATCTTTGCGGCCCATCGTCATCTGCACTTCGGCCAGCGGGCCGATCAGAGCCTGAGGCACCGACATTCCGACGCGCTGATTCAGCAATTCCGCCAAAGAAGTCGCGGCATTCCCCGCGCCAATATTAACAATTTCTTTCAAGCTGTCGATTTCGGTCTGGCTCCAATTCACTTGATCCATATAACTATCATCTTAATAATTTAGAAGTATCGGCCAGCAAACTGACAATATCCAGAATCAAGATCGCTCGGCCATCGCCCAAAATCGAAGAGCCGGAAAACCCCGGAATCCCTCGGACAATCGACGGCAGCGGTTTGACCGTTATTTCTTGATTACGCACCACCTCATCGACCACCAAGCCCGCCCAAGCTTTGCCTCTTCGGGCCAGCACCAGCGTCAGCGATTGGCGATTAAGCGGAACCGGTACTCCTTGCGCCAGCGCGAATATTTTTCGGAGATTGACCAGCGGGACTTCCCGGCCATCGATGACGGCGATATCCTGATCGGCCATACTTTTGATATTGTCCGGAGCCACTCGCACAGTTCTTTCAATACTGGTAAAAGGCAAAGCAAAGAGACTGTCGCCGACACGAGTTAGCATGGCTTTGATAATCGCCAGCGACAGCGGTAATTCCATGGTGAAACGCGCCCCCCCGCCGATTTTACCGGACTGGCCGCTGATAGGCGATTCGATATACAAATGTCCGCCCATCCGGGCGACAAATAATTTGACGACGCTCAGACCCACCCCGCGGCCAGAGACTTCCGAGACTTCCGTTTTGGTTGACAGGCGCGGATGCAGGATTAATTGTTCGACTTCCTTGGGAACATCATTCGGATGCGCTTTTAACTGCGCTTCCATCTGATTACCAGTCTCGATGGAAATAATCCCGCGCGTCTTCCCCACCTCAATCACTTTCAACCAGTTGATCGCGTTCCCGTCATTGGTGACGGACACCATGGCGAATCCTTTTTCTCGTTTTGCTTCTAATTTTATGACTCCGGTTTTTTCTATCCCGTGATCAACCGCGTTGCGCAACAAGTGCATCACCGGATCAGGCAGTTCGTCCACGATAGTCCGATCAAGTTCCAGCTCGCCGCCGATCATTTCAAAACTGACTTGTTTTCTCATTTGGTACGAAATATCGCGCACAAGCCGGGGGAAACGGACAAAAACCTGATTGACGGGAACCAGTCGGACTTGCATGACCTGGTACTGGATATCAGAAACCAAGCGGTGGAAATGGTCCAGCGAATCTTTCATGGCCTGATTGGCCAAAGGGAAACGCTCTAATTTCATACGATCAATCAAAAGTTCTTCGGTCAGCGACATCAGTTTGTCCAGCCTTTCGACCGGCACCTTAATATGATCAACTTTTTCCGTCACCGATGACGTATCAACCTCCGTCGTCGGCGCCGCCCGATCCACCAAACCGGCGTGGCTCACTCGGCTGGGCATTTTTACGGCGGCGATCGGTTTGCCGTCAGCGGTGCGCCGTGATTTTCCCGTGCCTTCCGTCTCGACACCGGTCAGCTTTTTAATTTTGTCGGCCATGGCGGTAACCGATAATTCCGGCTTACCTTTTTTTAGCGCCTGTAATGATTTCTTGATCAAATCCAAAGTGCGATACACCAGATCGATGGTTTTCTGGTCAATGGTGAAAAGATCATTGCGGGCATAGTCAAAAACATCTTCCAGCACGTGGGTCAAAAAAGCCAGCTGAGTGAATCCCATCATGGCCGAAGAACCCTTAAAGTTATGCGCTTGCCGCATCAGATTATCGAGCATGATCTTGTCTTTCGGTTTTTTTTCCAGGGACAACAAACCGTCGTTGAGCCTTTGCCAAGTTTCTTCGGCCTCCGCGAAGTACAGAGATTTAAATTGATTGAGGTCGTTATTGGCCATGTGGTTTCAAGAACATAATTGAACCAAACGGGAAGCGATATTTTCCGGGGTCAAAATTTCGTCGGCCAGTCGCCGATCAAGCACGGCGCGCGGCATAGAATCCACCACGGCGCTATTTAATTCTTGGATGATGGTGTATCCACCCGCTTTTTTGATAGCCGCCATGCCCTCGACACCGTCTTGCCCCATACCGGTCAAAATTACTCCTATGGCTTTCTTCCCCAAAGCGGCCGCGGAAGACATCGTCCGATCAATCGACGGCGATAGCGCCTGTGAAGTCGGCACCGGCATGATTTCCACCGTGACTGATCCGGTCGGCGAAACGGACAACTCCAAGTTTTTGTCTCCGGGAACCATTAGCGCTTGCCCGGACAGCAGAGTTTCTTTTCCCGCCGCTTCCTTGAGATCCAGTGGCGATCGACGGTCCAAACGCCGAACAAACCGAGAAACAAAAAATTCCGGCATATGCTGAACGATAATTACCGCCGCCGGTAAATTAGCTGGCAAAGAAGCGAGGATTTGTTCCACCACTACCGGTCCCCCCGTCGAAGAACCGATGATAATAATTTTTTTAGGAGTCTGGCGCCCGATTATTTTGGGAGTAAGCGAAGGCGCCGGCAATCCCGCCGGACGCTGAACCCGAGCCTGTCCGGCCGTGATAATGGAGCTAACCAACTTTTGCTCGATTTCTTTGATACTCACAGACAATTCCCCGGACGGTTTCGTGACATAATCAACCGCCCCCGCCCGCAAACACTCGAATGTTTCCTCGGCGCCGTCATTGGTGTAAGCCGATAACATCACAATCGCCGGCGGATGATCGGGAATCGACGCCATAATTTTTTCGATTGTCTGCGCGCCATTCAGTACCGGCATATGATAATCCATCACGATCACATCCGGCCGGAGACTGACCGCCAAGCCGATCGCGGTAACGCCATCGGGAGCCTGCCCCACGACTTCCAATTCTGGCTGGACCCGCAAAACACTTTCAATCACGCGCCTCATAAAAAAAGAGTCGTCCACAATCATCACCTTGATCTTGGAAGATTGGCGGGGAAAAACCATAGTCTGAAAAAAATTAACTGCCCAAAACCTGTTGCACTTCTTTCAATACCTGTTCGCTATCAAACGGTTTAACAATATAGCCTTTAGCGCCCTTGGCTTTTGCTTCCGCGATAATTCCTTCCTGCCCGACCGCGCTGATCATAATCACCGGGATTTTGGCGCCGACACTCTCCAGCACTTCCAGCCCTGTCTTGAGCGGCATAATGATGTCCAACAAGATTAAGCCGGGCTGTTCATCGGCTATTTTTTGAGTTGCTTCCTGGCCGTCGGCCGCCTCCGCAAAATTAGAGAATCCCGCTTTTTGTAAAATCCCTTTGATCACATTACGCATAAAGGACGAATCGTCGGCAATGAGAATCTTTACGTTGTTAGCCATAAATTTAATTATTTATTTTACTCAATGATTCTGCTAGCTTTTCGGAAAAAATCATGAAAAGAGTCGCTTCGACTTTCTCGGCGGCAATAGAAAGAACGGTCTTGAAAATTACCGCTTGGCCTTCGCCCAGAGTCAGATCTTGCTCCAATATTTTTTGTAAATTACCGGCCAAGATCATATGAGGAATGGTCGTCAACAATCTTTTTTTAGTCAAGGACGAGAGCTCTTCGAGATAAGCATTGGAAAGGATATTGAGAGTTTCCTTGATGGCCGAACGATCGCTTTCCAGCATAATACCGGTTGTCCCACGCGGCTGACCGGACAGCAAATCAATGAAAGTCAGAGCTTGCTCTCTTTCCAGCATCAGCATGGAAACACCAGGAATTCCGCTGATAACTTGAGTATAAACCACTACCGATTTTTCGCTGCCCACTTTGAGCGCAGTGAAAATAGTACTGATCGGTACCAGCGTCGCTTCGGACACCGCGACTGAAACCGGTTGTTTGGCAAACTTGGAAAAAGCTTCCGACACCTTAAGAGAGCCGGCTTGGCTGGCTCGAGAAAGATGGGTTTGATTAATTTCCATGTAATTATTTCTTAAGAGTGTTTTGAATCTTTTGCCCGAGTTGCAGGAGCTCTTTTTCTTGAAGTATTTTGGAAAAATCCAGCAAAATCACCAGTCGGCTTTTCCCCTTGGCCCCCTGCTCGCGCTGACTTTTGGTTTTGAGATTGACACCGGCCTCGAGCACCACCACTCCGGTCAAATAATCGGCGTGGATTTTACTGGAAACCAATTCAGGCGTCGGCTGAATCAAGCTGTGCGGCACCGGCAAAATTTCTTTGACGCTGTCCACCATCAGGCCGTAAGTATTATTTTCTTTCTCCAAAACAATCATATGCCGGGGAGCGACGGGTTGCTCCCGGACCAAACCGAATCTTTTTTCCAGATCAATCACCACTACGATTTTTCCACGCAAATTAAAAATCCCCTTGATAAAAATCGGAGCGCTGGGAATCGGCGTGATGGCCGGTATCAAGATAATACTTTGCAATTCAATCAGCGGCACGGCATATTCTTCTCCGTCAAGTTCAAAAACAAGCAGTTTGATAATTTCTTCCGCTTTTTTGTTTTTCTCACTCAGCTCATCCGCCACTTGAGCGACAATTTTTTTTAGGTCTGTCGGGGGCATATGTTTAGCCTCTTTTTACTTCAATTTTTTTCGTGACAGCCGGCGCCTGATTCGGAACAGTCTGAAGCGAAGAATGATTGACCAAGCCAGACAATTTCCGGAGTGATTCGGATAGCGCCAGTAATTGCTGAGCCGCGGCGGCCACTTGCTGATTGGCGGCGCTTTGCTGCTGAGTCGCTGCTGATAGCTGTTGGGCGCCGGAAGCGTTTTGCTCGGCCACCGAAGCGATGGCATCAAGCGTTTTGGCCGATTGCTGAATCGTCGCCGCTTGCTGTTGGATCGTGGTCGAAACTTCCCGAACCCGCTTAGTCACATCTTGAACGGAAGTAACCGCTCCGCCGATAGTCCGATTGACCTCGCCGACAATATTTTTGATCTTGATTGCTGATTTTGCCGAATCATCAGCCAGTTTGCTGACCGAATCGGCCACCACGGCAAAACCTCGTCCGGCCTCGCCGGCGCGCGCCGCTTCAATCGCGGCGTTGAGAGCCAACAAATTTGTCTGATCGGAAATATTGGTGATCGTCTCGACAATCGCTTCGATACTCTCGGTACTCTGGCCAGCCAATTGCGCCAGCTGGGAAGTTTTGACGGCGCTGAGCGCGGCTTCCTGCGATGACGCCGACATCTGGCGCATCGACGCCGCCAGCTGGGTAATGCCTTTGGAAACTTCCTCGGCCTGCTTGGATTGTTGCATGGCTCCGGAAGCCACTTGCTGGGCGACGGAAGAATTCTGCTGAGAAGCGGAAGAAGTTTGCTGAGATGAAGACGCCAGTTGTTGCGACGCCTGCCCCATCTGCTTAACGGCATCACGCAGCGGCCGGCGCACATATTCGGTAATAATCCGGGCGTACCACCAGCTGAAGAAAGCGAGGACCACCACAATGATGGCGCCAAAAAGGATTAACTGATCACGCAAAGTATATACCGGCGCCAAAATTTCCGATTGATCAACCTTGACGATCGTGCACCAATTTTTCCCGAGCGCGGTATTGAACTCGTTTTGCCTAAAAGCGCCAATCACCGGAATGCCGCGATAATCAGTAACTGCTCCAAATGATTCTTCTCCCGCCGCACAGCGTCTGGGACCTTCGGCATCGATTTTTTTAGAGAGGATCTCCGCTTCCCCGGTATAACGCGAATCAGTCATCATGATCCGATCGGAATTAATGAGAAAAACATCGCCCGTTTTTCCCGCGGTGGCAGCCGTGTCTTTGACAATCTCATTTAGACCGACCAATTTTGCCCGCCCGACCAGAACCCGAGCCGTCGGACTTCCGGCGGCATCATGCACCGCCGTCGCCACCGCATAATTAAGCATGTCACCCACTTGGGATTTATACACATCAGTCACATACGGGCGCAACCGGCTGGTTGAATTTTTAAAGTAGTCTTTATCGCTACGATCCAAGCCGATATTTTTAGGATCGCTGGAAGCGATCGTGACACCGTTTGAATCCAGCAAGAAAAGTTCATAAAAATTATCACCCCGGTCGGCTTGCAGGTGAACCAGATGAGCCTGAGCTTCTTCGAAATCCGGCGTCCCCGGCTCCGACAAGAAAACCTCATTGTCGGACAAGGCGGCAACTTCCAAGATATCGCCTTGGACTGATCCCACCAGCGCTTTCTCGGCAATTTCCGATAGCGCCGTCACGCGCTGAGTCGCACCATTTGTCAGAGCCGTCGAGGCTTCCTGGTAACTTAGCCAACCGAGAATAACCAGAGGCGTAATCGCCGCCACTAAAAAACCCAAAATCAGCCTGGCTGTCAGACCGAAACGGCTTTCTTTCTTTGCCTGGGAACGATCTTGATCCATATTTTTGTTTTATTTAGATTGATGATAATTAGAATAAAACTGACAAGGATACCGGCACTCGACTAGCGGACTAATTTTAAGCGGTTCATCATTTCCGCCACCTTTTCTTGATCGATTAATAATTTTGAAGAAATTTCTATCCATTTAAAAAGTTCCGGCAGACTCTCCGCCGACAGTGTTTCTAAAGTGACTCCCCGGCCGACATGATGGGTAACCTGACGATTGACGAATTTTTCCGCGGCCGGTCCGAGATAATCAGTCACCACCGTAATTACAGCGCTGGATAAAGAATTCATATCGATAAATTTATTTTTTATCTGGCTTATCTTCGGACATCAGGATTTTGATACTGGCCGTCATCCGGTCAAAAGAATTTGCCAGTTCTTCGAATTCTGTATTCTGATACTTGCCGATTTTGACAGAGAGATCGCCTTTGCTGATCCGGGAAGCGGCGTTCACAAATTCCTTGATCGTCCGTGCGGTGGATCGGCCGACCAGCCAGGCCGCCACTATCGCGATAACAATCGAAACAGAAATCAAGACGACCGAGGTATGAATGGTTTGCGAACTGTACCGCGCAGCTAATTCGCCGCGCACGGCCAGGAATGACCGGCTGGAATTTTCCAAATAGGCCGTCACCGTCTCGGCATAGGCCTTTTTCCATTTGGCATATTCCGCCCCGTCAATAATTTCCAAAGCCTCGGCTGATTTCTGATCCGCTACCAATTGATGGGATCGCAGTTCCAAATCAACCAAAACCAAATTGGCTTCGTCCTGCCGATTGAAAATTTGCCGGGTACTGTCAGTATCGGCTTGGGCGATCGCGTCTTTGATCACGGTGTCCAACTGCGTCCCGTAAGCATCATACCGTTCCTTCCACTTTTGATCGCCGGTAAAAATATAATTACGCGTTGATTGAGTCAGGACCTCATCCAACCACTGAATATCTTTGGCGCGCGATAACTGATCTTCCGCCGCGCCCAAATTACTGATATCCGTATTTATATTATTGACCAAAAACAGGGTGAATACGCCATAAACGACCATTAACAAAATCAAGAGGGCAAAACCCAGCGATACTTTACTTGAAATTTTCATATTGGTTTGTTTTAGCGAGAGAAATTATACCAATACGCTTAAAAGACGGGGAAATAAGCAATGAGAGCCAGAAAGCCTCTCCCCTTGGCATTTTTGAGAGTTTTTCCGACAATTTTACCGACTAATTATAGCACATTTTACCTGTTTTCGTCTATGGGAAAACAATTCCCAATCTCCGTAGAAAAGAAAAGCAAAAGTTCACTGAAATTACCGCCCCTATTTTTGCTTAGTGAAAACCTGCCCGGCCACCGAAGCGGTATCAGACGGCAAGCTGAGCAACTGACTGACTGTGACAAAGCAAAATCCTTTGGCTTGGAGCTGATCGATAATCAGCGGCACCGCTTCTTCCGTGGTTTCATGGATATCGTGCAGCAAGATTATATCACCGGTCTTGGTAGCGCTGTTGACCCGATCATCGACAATACTGGTGACGCGATCTTGCCAATCCTTGGGATCAACCGACCACATAATAATCGGCAATCTGGCCTCCTGCTTGACCGCATCATTATAAGCACCGTAAGGCGGGCGGAAAACCGGGGCATTGAGACCGGCGGCGCTTTTGATTGCGTCTTCTGTTTTCTGGATTTCGTCGCGAATCGACGCACTGTCCAAACGAGTTAACTGCTGGTGATCCCAAGTGTGGTTACCCAGTTCATGTCCCTCAGTGTAAATACGCTTCACGATATCAGGATAAGCGATGACTTGATTGCCAATCATGAAAAAAGTCGCCGCAACGCCCTTGGCTTTTAAAACATCCAGTTTAGCCGGAGTCAAAGTTTTGTGCGGACCGTCGTCGAAAGTCAACGCCACCGGATTTTGACAAGTATCCGGTATGGGCTTCGCTTTACCCGAGTCGGACGGGGTCGGTGTCGGCACGGGCGTGGCGGTCGGTTTGGGATTAGGCTTGTCAACATCCGAAGCCTCATTGGCTTGATTGGTCGCGCTATCCAAATGCTGTTTCATCAACGGCGAAAGGAGATCGTCGAGATTGCCGTACGGAATATCAATTTTCCGCGCCTGATCAGACAATTCTCCGGCCGGGAAATAAAAAGAGAGGCTATCATGGTCAAAAGTGAAACGCTGGAGCTTATCAGTCGAGAGCACATTATCGATCTTGCTTTTATCCGTCACGGCCGGATCGGCCTGCAAACTTTGTTGCACTAACGGTATCAGCCGATTGAGATAATTTGACTGATCGGCAAACAAATCGCCCAGAACCAATTCTCGGCCGGTGTTTAAATCATAAGTCTTGGTGATGATATCATTAACGGGATTGGAATTATCAGTGAAGTATTCGTTTAGATTGAATTTAACACTAAACAGATTAGGCGCCAGACCAAAAGTGGAAAAAGTCAGGTGCATTTCATCATCCCACTCTTTGAGATTCGGCCGCTGTTCCGCTTCGGTCATGAATTCATCAATCTTTTTTTCAACAAATTTATAAATACTCTCCGAAACTTGTTTGTTGGGAGTTTTAGGATACTGGGCGGTGATCGCGTACTGATCCCAGTACTGAGTGATAGTCTCCAGCTCCACGCCCGGGAAAAGATCACTGTTAGCGGTGGCATATTCATCGGGATTGTAGCGCGTGCTGGTCACCGGGCCGTTGTTGATACTCTCCGCCCGCCACCAGAAATAGCCGCCAATCCCCGCCGCCGCAATAATCAAGATCAAAATCAGGGCAAATGCTTTGGTGCTCATAAATATAATGATTAAGAATCTTTAATTATTATAGCATAAAAACTGGCTAGGGCATTAATGCCCTAGCCAAATTTGTGCTCCCCAAACCAAACCGGCCCGCCCCATAAAGGACAGGCCGGATTTGGCCAACAATTACTCTCCTTTGCCCATGAGGCTACAGAGAGAACTTACCAACAGACTATATACTTAGGGATCAAAACTTTTTTCTATCTTCCTTGTCCAAGTCCCATTCCCATACCCATTCCTTTGCCGCCTCGTCCTTGCTGAAATCCCATTTCTTCCATAATCGCCCGCGCTTCATCGGTCTTTCCTTCTTGGCGTAATTGATGAGCCGTCACCATTTTGTTGAACGTGTCTTCGTTTATCTTGCCGGACAAATCGCTCAAATGTTGCTGCTTTTGGGTCACGCGATTTTCCATGGCGGTCTTCCAGGCACTGAAATCATTATTCTCAATCGCGCTTTGCATCGCTTCTTTGTCAGCCGAACCCTGTCCATGACGTCCGGGCAAACCCAGCTCTTGAGCCAGAGTAGACGCTTCATCGTACTTTCCGTCTTTTCGAAGCTGCTCCAGTTGGCGTAATTGGTCAAATTTTTCTTGAGAAGTAAATTCAGTAACTTTTGCCTGAATAGTATCTTTCCAAGACTGGTAATCGTTATTCTCCAGTGCTTGGGCCGCGGCCTCCGAACCTTGGTTCATCCACCCGAAGCCGAAAGCTTTCGCTCCCTCTGGTGTACTGGCGAAAGCGGTAGCAATACCGATAGTGGCTACGGTGGCAACAGTGGCAATGGCGACGGGAATAGCTATTTTTCTGTTTAGCATAGTGAGGATTAATTGTTAGCCATCAGTCCAATTGGTTTATCCGACAGCTAATCGTTAAGAGTAAGGAGGCGAGATCTCGCATTTGTTCATACGCCGGGGTATTTTGTTTTATTTCAAAATTATCCTGCTCGCTCCGACGTCTTCGCCGGAGCAAAACGACCTGCAACCAAAAGGGGTGGCCTTAAGGCCACCCCTAGTAAGCCGCATCTATTTCACACGCATATTATTAAAACCCCGGTACCGGCGCCAGATTAACCCGCCCCGGCCGCCAAGGACGGATGGAAGACGCTTCGAACAAATGTTCTCCGGTAATTTCACCGATGATTTTTATTTGCTCGCCCGGAAAAAGCGGAATACGGAAACGGGCTTCGGTATAAATCACCTGCCACGGCTCCCCGAGCAAATCGCGCAAACTCAACTCACTGTCGCTTTCCACGGACAGAATCTGCCCCGCCAGCAAACCCATTTCCGGTTTCTGCCAAACGTCGGCCGGATGTCCGGGCATCATCGGCCCGAGCGGCGGCCGCTGCGCCACCTGCTCGTCGATCTGTCCGCCGAAACCGGTCAAGAAAAGCGCCGTTCCGCCGACAATACTGATCACGATGCTGGTGGTAATCACGATGATCGGCCGATAACGATAACCTTCCTTCGTATGACGAAAATTGTAAATTGCCAGAAGTGAAAAAAGCACGACGACCACCACCCACAAATAAGGCAGAGATAAAACGACATGGGTAACAGGCCCGCGGCCAAGTTGCGGATAAATATCCCAATCAATACTGGTGACGCGATCCAGCATGGCACTAAACGCTACTGCCCCGACACCGACGGAAAAAGCAAAAGCGCCCCAAAAAAGCAGGTCGCGGCTAACGAATTGCCACTTGGGTTTGGGAGTAATATGTTTGTCCTTGATTTCATCAAGAACTTTGTGGCTTAGGTCTTCCATGTTATATATGATCTTTATTAATTAACTGCTGTAATTCCTTCTTGGCGCGATTAATCAGTGTCCCGACCGTGGCGACCGGTTTGCGCAAGATAGCGGAAATTTCTTCGTAGCTTAAGTCTTCCAAAAATCGCAACACCAATACTTCCTGATATTTATACGGCAACTTTCGCAAAGCGGCTTGGACCACTTGGGTGGAATATTTTTGATCAAGTTCGTGCTCCAAATCCACCCCATCGGTAAATTTATTGGCGATACTTTCATCTTCCACCGCGATTACCGCCTGGGGGCGAACTTTCAGGCGCCGGTACTGGCTAATCACTTGATTGTGAGTGATGCGATAAATCCACGCGGAAAATTTCAGTTTGCTGTCAAAATCATTTAAATTGAGATAGGCCTTGATAAAAACATCCTGCAAAACATCGGCTGTTTCTTCCTCGTCAAATCTGGAAATGCGCCGAATGTAGCGCCCCAGTTTAGCCTGGTAGCGATCCACCAAATACGCAAAAGCATCTTTGCTTTGTAGCGACAAAGACACCAACTCTTCATCCGTCTTTTGTTGGTAAATGTGGCCCATATCCATGGATAGCATCACCTAACTAGTACGCCCTATTATATCGTTTATTTCAAGAATTAAAAATGCAAAACTCAGAATGTAAAATTAATCGTTGTAATTCTCCATTCTTAATTTTGCATTAAAAGACTCCCTATTCGTACCGTAAAGCCTCAATCGGATTCAGCTTTGCCGCACGTCGCGCCGGGTAGTAACCAAAAACCAAACCGACCAACGCCGAGACGCCGACAGCGAGAAGAATTGAACTGACCGTAATACTGGCGTTAATCGTGGAAAACTGGGAAATAAGTAAAGCCGCCACATAACCGAAAATTATACCGAAAATTCCGCCAAAGAAAGTCAGCATAATCGATTCCATCAAAAACTGCGAGGTGATATCGCGCCGCTTGGCGCCGATCGCCTTGCGCAAACCGATCTCCTTGGTGCGTTCGGTAACTGAAGTAAGCATCATATTCATAATCCCGATCCCGCCGACCAGCAAGGAAATTCCTCCAATCGCCCCCAGGAGAGCCGTCAGAGTACCGGTGATTGACGAAGCCATCTCAACCAAATCCGCCATGTTGCGCACCGAAAAATCGGCATTGGCCGAATCGGAAATTTTATGGCGCTGCAACAGCAGGGCGGTAATCTGCTCCTGCACCGACGTCATGCTGGACTGATCGACCGTTTTTACAATAATCGTATTGACGTATTCATCGCCGGAAAAATAACGCTGGGCCGTACTGATCGGAATAAGCACACTGTCGTCCGAACTGCTAAACATCCCGCCGGTAGCTTCCAGCACGCCGACAATTTTAAAATTCATCTCATTGATCCGGATCGATTCGCCGACCGGATTGGCTCCAGCTCCAAATATATCCTCGGCCACCGTGGCTCCGAGCACAGCCACTTTGGCATTGCTCTTGGCCTGCTGGTCCGTAAGAAATTTCCCTTTGGTGGTCACCAGATCGCGCGCCGTGGCATAAGCGGCGTTGACTCCCATTACGCTGGCATTGACATTATTGTTTTTCGCCACTACCTGATAATTACCGGATACCGACGGCGCGACCGCCGCCAGCTTAGGCACTTGCTTTTCAATGGCCGTGGCATCTTCCATGGTCAAAGTCTTGGCTGAACCGCGGCTGGACCGCACACCCGAACCGATACTTTGTTGCGCCCCGGGCATGATGGTAATCAGATTCGCCCCGCCGGCTTCAATATTTTCGGTAATCGATTGCTGGGCGCCGGTACCGACCGACATCAATCCCACCACAGAAGCGATTCCGATCACAATTCCGAGCATTGTCAAAATCGAACGGCCCTTGTTCGCCGTCAGAGCGATATATGTTTCTTTTAGAAGGTCTGATGGTTTCATTTTTGATACCAGTCAAAAATATGTTCGTCTAAACTTTTTACTTTTGACCTTTGACTTTTGACTTATAAATGAAGTCCTTGTTTGATAGTTCGTTTGTGCAAATTAGGACGATCGGATGCGATCAAGCCATCTTTGATAGTAATTACCCGGTCGGTAAATTCAGTCACTTCAACTTCATGAGTAATGACGATAATGGTACGTTTATCTTTCTTGTTTAGCTTCTCAAAAGTGCCCATCACCACTTCTCCGGATTTGCTATCCAGGTTGCCGGTCGGCTCATCCGCAAAAATCAGGGCCGGATCGTTCACCAGGGCACGGGCAATCGCCACGCGCTGAATTTGGCCGCCGGATAATTGATTCGATTTATGATCCCAAAGTTTTTTATCAGGCAGACCGGCATCGATCAAGGCTTTTTGCGCCCGCTCCAGTCTTTCTTTGTTTGGCAAACCTTGATAGACAAACGGCAATATTACATTGCGCAACACCGAAGTCCGCGGCAAAAGATTGAACGACTGGAAAACAAAGCCGATACGATTCAGTCTGATATCAGCCAGTTGGTTTTCGCTGTATTCGGTCACGTTTTTACCGGCGAAAATATACTGCCCGCCCGTTGGAGTATCCAGCAAACCCAAAATATGCATCAAGGTAGATTTACCAGAACCGGACGCACCCATAATCGAGACAAACTCCCCCGCCTCAATTTTCAGGGTAACCCCGCCCAGCGCCTTGGTCTCGACTTCGCCACTGCGGTAAACTTTTGTTATATCGCGACACTCGATCATCAGCGCGGCCCTCCGCCACCGAACGAATCCGGTGGCATAAAACCGCCGCCATTACGCGAAGTAGAATTGTTCACAGAATTAGTATTCGAGCTTTTAGACGAAGTAGTAGAGACTTCCCCGATGACAACTTCATCCCCGGCTTTCAGTCCGGAAATAATTTCCGACTCGGTGTCATTGGTCAAGCCCACTTCGACCGTCACTGGCCTCGGGACAACAGCGCCGCTATTCAAAACTTGCACGTAGCTTTGGCCGGAATCCCCGGTCTCGATGGCCGTGCTGGAAATCACCAGAACTTGGGCGGCTTCCCCCACGGTAATCTCAGCAGCCGCGGTCATGCCGTTCGCGATTCGATCATCTTGGCTGTCCAGCGTCACCGTCACGCCATAGCTGACCACGCCGGAACTGGTCGTCCCGTCCGCGTCGATTTTAGCCACCGTGCCGTCAAGCGTCAGATCCGCGATCGCGTCAAAAGTTATTTTAGCTTTTTGCCCGATCTGGATACTGGGACGGTCAACTTCATTCACGGTGATCGCGGCTTGTTTTTGCCCGGTCACCAGCGTCGCCATGCCCTGACTGCCGGAACTGGAAGAAGAAGAACTGGCGGTGGCGGTCGTCGCTGACGACACGGCACTGACCGACTGCGTGCCGGTGGCCGAGGAAGAATTGCCGCCGCCGGAAACGCTGTCACCAACTTCCACATTGATAGCGGTAATCATGCCGCCAAACGGCGCTCGAACTTGGTAATCCTTTGCCTCAGTTTGAATTTCACTTAAAGAATTTCTCGCTTTGGCAATGGCTAATTCTTGGGAACGAATTTCTTCCGGCGTCGCTCCGGTTTTCAATTCGATCAAGGCCGCTTGTTTTTCTTTGATTGTCGCTTCGGCCAAATTGATCGCAGCCGGACCTGTTTTGTCTAGATCTTCCAAAGTTTGCTCCGCCGATGTTAGCTGAGTCGAGTATTTTTCATAAAGAGTATCATAATTGGGATCGCTCCGGCTCAAATCATCCAAATGATCCTCGGCGGATTCCAAGTTGGTGTCGGCCGTCGCACGATCCTGTTTTTGCTTTAGTTTCAGGGCGACCAAATCATCTTCGGCTTTGGTCACCGCGTCTTCGGCTTGTAAAATTTTCGAAGTGTCCGGCGCCGCTAGCAAAGTTTCCAGTTGCAATTGCGCTTTTTCTAAATCGATCCGGGCATTCGAAACCGTGCGATTATAGTCTTCAGTATCGAGCTGGAAAAGCAAATCATTTTCCGCAACCGTTTCGTTTTCACTCACGTAAATTTTCGACACTTCTCCCGAAGTGTCCGAGGCGACAGCAACTTGATTTATATCCTCAATCTGACCGCTGCCCGAAACAGTTTTGGTAATAGTCCCCTCTTTCACGCGCGCGGTTTGGTATTGGCTCTCCTCCGATTTTGGGGTAGTCAGAGTCACTACCAAAAAGTACCCGCCGATAATCGCCCCGGCGGCGATCAGCGCCATCAATATTTTGTGCGTCTTTATAAATTCTAAAATCTTCATATTATTGATTAAATGACGGCCGACCGGCGGGACGGCTAGCCTCTATGGCCGCCCGTTCGGTGTCATCAATTTTACCATCGGCGCAATATTCTTCCATCTGGCTCATTCGACCATCATCTTGCCCGGTCTCGCCGGAACCACGCCCGGATGGCATATCACCCTCGGCTATTCGCGCGCAAATGTCGCCGGCATCGCCACCGGGGAAAGCTTCCGCCCGCAGATCACTCGGCCGGGAAACGAGAAAATGAGAGATGACAAATCCTATCGCGCCGGCAATTATAGCCACAGCGATAATAGTTACAATTCCTTTTTTGGTACCATTCTTGTTAGAATTTTCCATGATTTTCGCTTAAATATGATAAAAAACCCTCTCACACTACTACGCCAGATACAGCCAATTTATTTCCGAAATAGCAGGAAATCAAGCTTACTTAAACCACCAACGAATTCGTTGGTGGTTTAGAGTTTGATACGTTTATTTATCTTCCGCCTGCGCCTGAACTTGCCCGGTCAAATCATCCAGAGTGGTAATCTTCAGCCAAGGCTTATCAACGCCCCGCTTTTTGCGGCGGGTAAAGAGATAGATCAAAACGGGGACAATCACCAATGATCCAACGGTCGAACAAACCAAACCGGCAATCAGCGAAGTCCCAAGCCCGGTCCAGAAAGGATCATTGATCGTCAGCGGGATAATACCGCCGATGGTCGTAATAGTCGTGGAAAGAATCGGCTTAATTCTGCCTCGGCCCGTCTCCGCCAGTGCCTGCGCCAGAGAAAACTGCGGATTGGTGCGTTTCACACGATTATAATAATCGATTAAAACAATCGCGTTATTAACGACAATTCCCACCAAGGCGATGATGCCCAAACCGGAAACCATGTCCAAAGTCGAACCGACCCAGAAAAGCGCCGGGAAGACACCGATCAAACCCATGGGAATAGTCAGCATGATGATAAACGGTTCGCCGTAGCTATTGAATTGATAAACCAGAACCAGATATACCAGCAACATAGCGATGATCAATACAATTTGCAGACGACTAGAAGTATCCATCATTGAAGCATACTCCCCGCCATAGACCACGTCGTCCGGCTCCAGTCCGTATTCCTGAAGTTTATCTTCAGTCAAATAATCTTTGATTGCTTGCTCTAAAGTCGCTTTGTCACCGTCTTTGGTCAGTTTTACTTTGAATGATCCGACGCGCTCGCGATTCAGCCGGCTGATGGTATCCAAACGATCGGTCTCGCTGACACGCGCCACCTCTGAGAGCTTGAAAGGAAGCGCTGTGGTCGTAGCGCCGATTACCGGCACGTCTTTCAAATCAGTCGTCGATTCACGAGCCGATTCGCGGTAGACGACCGACACTTTGTCCGAAACGCCGTCAGCCCGGACGACAACTTTGCCGGCATCTGATTCGCTGAAAACAGAATTGATCGCCATTGAAGCAAAGAAAGCACTGCTCTGTTTCTGAGACAATTTCACCGGATCCAGTTCGACACTGACCGAAGGAGTCATTATATCTTTCGGCCCATTCAGCACGCGATCGACCTGTTCTTGATCGTTGGCGAATTTTTCCAAATCATCGACCAATCGAGTAACTCCGTCGCTATTAGATGAAGCTAATTCAACGATCACGTCAAATTCCTGAGCCGGCGGACCATAGCTCTGCGAATTAACTGAAATAATTTTCCCGTCGGTGCGAAGCTCCTCAACTTTTTGATCCAAATCATCGCCGATTTGCTGAGAAGTCAGATCAGTATCGCGCTCGGTCGGTTCGGTAATGAAAATCATGAAACTGCCCTGCCAGAAAAAGTAACTTTCAAAATGGGGAATCGTCAGAATCTTCTCGCCCAGTTCGCGATAAGTTTCGTTTTGCACTCCCCGCGGCGTGCCGGACGGAAATTTTATCGCCAATGATATTTGTTCTCCGTCCATCGTGGGAAACTGCGAAAACGGCAACCGCGGCAGGAAATAACTGAAACTACCGATCAGTAAAACCACGGGGATGACAACAGAAAGAATCAAGCCTTTCTTGGTCGTCAGTACCCGCCGAATAAACTTGTAATAGCTGTTCACTAAAAGGTCAACCGAATGCTGGGCATAATAGATCAGCACGGGGAAAACGGAAATTTTTTCCCAACGTTTGAAAGTATGCGCCCCATTGCCGTTACTCGGCTTGCCCAGCAGCCAGATACCAAACAGCGGCGTAATGGTAATCGCCAAAAAATATGATGCCACCAGCATGAGGACCAACGTGATTGGAATGTATTTCAAGAACTCGCCCATAATCCCGCCCATGAAAGCGTATGGAATCAAAGCGATGACAGTCGTGACCGTAGCTGCAAGTATTGCCGCGCCGTAATCGTGAACGGATTTAAGCGCCGCGGCGAATTTGTTCATCCCGCGCTTGAGATTATCCAGCATGCCGGAGGCAATCACGATCGCGTTATCGACCACCATACCCAGCGAGAGAATCATGGCAAACAAAGTCAAAATGTTTAGAGTATAACCAAGCAACGGCATGACAAACCAAGCAATCAAGAAAGAAATAGGCAAAACCAACGCCACCAGCAAGCCGGCGCGCAGACTGACAAAAAACAGCAACACGACCAAGATAATGATCAAACCTTGCCAGCCGTTTTCCGCCAGATCGCCGATCAAACTGCGGACAAAAGGCGAGGTATCATAAACCAGATTCAATTCGACATCGTCCGGGACAATATTTTTTTCATGAATTTGCCCCACCGCTTCTTTGATGGCGTCGGAAACTCGCAGTACATCGCCATCACTCTTTTTAGTCGCCAATAAATAAATCGCTTCGGTGGATTTCGCTGTACCGTCGCCGTTGATATAACCCGCTAAAGTAAAAGCCTCGTCAACCGGCACACGTTCGATTTCCGCAATATCACTGAGTTTGATCGGTCCAATCGAAATTTTCTTGAAGTCATCTAAATTATTGACTGGTGATTCAATGACGATCGGTTTCTCCCGCCCGTCACCGGTTTTGACAAAACCGCCGGGCAGAGCCGAAGTCGCACCTTTGATGGATTCCACCACCGTTTCCTTGGTCAAGCGATAACGCGCTAATTTGGCTTCGTCCAGGGTAACTTGAATTTCCATCTCCGCGCCGGGCATAACTTCCACTGTTTTGATCTCGGGTGAAACGGATTCCAGATAATTCACCACTGGCGGCGACATTTCCAGTAATTCGGTACGAGAACGCTCGTCGCTGGAAAGAACATAGGCCACGGTCGGGCCGGTAATATCAACCTGATCGACCTGAATTTCCACTTTTCCCGGCAAATTGGCTTCGCGAGTTTTGTTTTCAATATCGGTGACCCGTTGTTCCAAGTTTTTAAAATCATCGAATTCGATGAAAATCCCTCCAAAATTATTGGAAGACGTCGAACGGAGATTTTTGATCCCCTCGACTTCATAGATTTTGTTTTCCAAAGGGATAACCACTTCCTGTTCCACGTCGCCGGAACTCGCCCCGGGATAAATGGCGTTGACCAGTACCATATTGCCAGGAATATTCGGAAAATCCTGCTTGGGAATGTCACGCACACCGAAATAACCGGCGATGATCAGAGCCACCAGCAATAAAATTGTCACCCGATACCGATCAATAAAAAATCGCGCCCACCGGGCGAAACCATTCGGCTTGAAATTCAGTTGTTTGTCCATATAAGCTTTTTATTTAAAATTACGCGAATTTGCTTATTTTAACATAAGAAATAGAAAAAGCAAGGATCGGCCACGAAAAAAGAGGGTCGAGCTTAAGCACAATCCTCTTGTGTTTAATTTTGACACAAATAATCGCACGGATCAACCCAACCGCTTAAGTCAGCAGAATTTGAAACATACCCTTTAACATTGACTGCCGATCCGCGGTGAATTCCCAAGTGAAGGTGTTTGCGCTCCCGGTCTGTGTCGGCACTGCTATCGTCCCCCAGCACAGCGAAAGCTTCATCGGCGGCTAAGATGTCCCCAACATTTTGCGAAATACTCGCTAATTTAATGTGACCGTAAAGCACCGTGATGGGCACGCCATCAAGCGTGCAACTCTGGATAACAACTCCCCCATATCCGCCAACAGTTTCTTTCCTCATCAAAGAACCGGAGCAAATCGCTCTAACGGCTACAACTTCATCCGTCTCTTCCGGAAAAATTTCGAAATCCACGCCGGTATGATAGCCGCTGAATCGCTCCGGCCGGATTGGAGAATTCTGGGGCGTAATATATTGGCCGAATTTTTTCTTCGTCACCCGTTCATCAGCACGGTCAAGGGGAGCAACAAAGTCATTCGTAATGTTAGGGGTAACTTCTGTAATTGTTATAGTTGGCGTCGTGATTGATACGGACAGAGGTGTGGCCGTGGGAGAAATTAGGGTCGACACAAGCTGATTATCTGATAACGGACTCGGCCTGATAAAAAACCAAACTAGAAATATCCCCAGGGCCACTAGCCCGGTGATTAAGACCAGATAGTATTTTTTATCCATATTTATATTCTATCGTTTATCCTCTCATTGTGCAAAACTGTAAACGTCAAAACAGGGGCGGGCTAAGCCTGCCCCTGTTATATCGATATCATAATTATTCTAGAAATTCGCCACGGCTACATCCGCTCCCGCTTTCTGGGTTGCGGCGTAAGCGTAAAAGCCCGGAGTGAAAACAGCCTGTCCGTTGTATTTGAACGTGCGCACTTGAGCCGCATTTGCCGTTTTCGGCACCGTCACAATTTCCGCCTTGCCGTCGCTATTGAGATCGCCGGCGCTGATCAGGAACCCGGTTTTGATGCTACGCGCGTAAGCGTAGAAACCTTGGTTCAGTTTGGCTTTGCCGGTAGAGTCAAAGATTCGAACCTGGGCGGGAAAACCCTCGCCCGGGACAGTGACAATTTCATCTTTCCCGTCACCATTCAAGTCCGCGACCGCCACGTCGCCGCCGGTCGGCAATGTCCCGTAGGGATAGAAACCGGTCGTCCCTTTTGATTTACCGGTGTAATCGAAAATCCGAACTTGCGCTTGGGTACCGCGTTCGGGCACAGTCACGATTTCCGCTTTGCCGTCTTTGTTCACATCACCGGCGGAAACACGCAGTCCGACTCTTAGACCCTGGGAATAGGCAAAGAATCCCTTGGACAAAACAGACTGACCATTGCCGTTGAAAATTTTAACTTGCGGCCCGCAACCGGTTCCGGGGGTGGTAATGATTTCATCTATTCCATTTCCGTCCAGATCGGCCGCGGCGACATCCGTGCCGCAACGCAGGTTCCGGTCGTAGGCGTAGAAACCATTTTTGTTAAATTTGGGGGTTCCTTGTTTGTCAAAAACTCGGACGAGAGGCGCGCCGGCTCCACGCGGCGCGGCGATAATCTCGTCAATACCGTCACCGTCCAAATCACCGGTCGCCACATTGATTCCGCCCCGGAAAGTGGCGGCAAATGTCATCAGATTTTTCGGTTTGCTCGCCTCATTGCCATAAGCGCTGTAAGAGCGCAACCACGGAGCGGCTCCGGCCCCGGCGCCGGTCACAATATGTCCTTTATTGATCACTTTCATCGTGAACTCTTCGGTCGCCGTCTGAGTCGGCGTACTGTAATCGGTCACTTGAACGGTAAACGTATGGTTTCCGCCTTCTTTCGGCGTACCGGAAATCGTCCCGGTATCGACATCAATATTTAGTCCGTCCGGCAAAGCACCGTCGCTGATTGACCACTGATGAGCCGGTGTACCGTTCGCAACACTTATCTTTTGTTCATAACTTTTTCCTTCTGACGCGGTGCTCAATGAAGTCGTAGTAATATCAAAGGGGCCGATTTTTTCGGAACGCCAAATTTCGACTCCGGTGGTACTGTTGCTGGTCGCGACATACATCCGGTCGCCCCACTGCGTCATGCTATAGAAAGCAAAATTATTAGCATCTCCTTTCCCGTTTTCGATTTCTTTAGCCCAATCCACTCCGTTATCTGTCCGCCACAAGTTAGCGCCCGCTACCCAGTTTCTGATTCCGGTGTAAATCGTGCCGTTCACTACCATCGGATGAATCGAGGGCCAATCGCCGTTGAAAGCTGTCGTAACTTTGCTCCAAGTCGTTCCGTCGGGGGAAGACCAAACCTGGGAGGAACTCGAGGTACCATTTAGGGTGAAAGCGTAAAGTTTATTATCAAATTTAACCATTCCCGCTACCGCAGAATTACTGGAATCCCCAAAACCGGCGCTACTGGCCGCGGTCCAAGTCGTACCATCGGCCGTACGCCAAATTCGGCCTCCACCGACGGCAATAGTTCCGCAATATAACTGGTCGTTAAAAACATATAATGAATTCGCACCATAAGCATTACTGCCGAAACCATCGGTGTTAACCTGGGTCCAGCTTGCTCCATCAGCGGTGCGCCAAACTTCTACTCCGGTAGTCTGATTTCCAACCGCCGCATAGAGATGATCGCCAAAAACTTGCAGGGAAACCAGCTCATAATTATTGTTGGCATCACCAAAACCATCGACATTGGCCTGGGCCCAATCGGTCCCGTTGCGGCTCCGCCAAACTCTGGTTGGCTCCCCACTGAGTGCCGCAGTAGAAATGGTAAAAAGATCCCCCCGGAAAACGGCAAAATCCTCGACATATTGATTGGCCGAGTTTCCAAAACCATCCGCGCTAACTTTGGTCCAGTCGGTTCCGCCAGAACTGCGCCAAACACTGCCGCCATTGATTGTGTTCCCGATTGCCAAGTACATGTAACCGCCCCACTCCTGAGGCGCAAAAACCAGCTGGTTATTGGCACTGCCAAAACCATCGGTGCTGACCTGCTCCCAACTGAGAGCCTGGGCCTGGCCGGCAACAGCACAAAACAGCACGGCCACGGCCGCGACACTTAGCCAAATAAAGACTTTTTTCATTTTTGTCTCCGACTGGCCAATATAAATGAGGCCAGTAATTAGTTTTTGTTGATTTTTGCTTATTATCTATATTTTATCATGAAAAAGGAGTTCGGGCAATATATGCCTAAAAAATGTGTGACCTAAAAAGGGGTGGGCTTAAGCCCACCCCTTTTTCGTATGGAAACGATCTAATCTCTTAGAAATTCCCCACCGCCACATCGGCTCCGGCTTTCTGCGTCGCGGAATAAGCATAGAAACCGGGGGTGAAAATCACACTACCGTTTGATTTAAAGGTCCGCACCTGGGCCGGACTGCCGGTTTTGGGTACCGTCACAATTTCCGCCTTGCCGTCACGATTAAGATCCCCGGCATTGATCAAGAAACCGTTTTTGACACTGCGGGCATAGGCATAGAAGCCGGGATTAATTACCGCTTTCCCGGTCGAGTCAAAAATCCGCACTTGAGCCGGGAAGCCCTCGCCCGGTACCGTGATAATTTCAGCTTTTCCATTGCCATCCAAATCGGCCACCGCCACATCACCGCCCGTGCGCTGACTGCCATACGGATAGAAACCGGCAGTACCTTTCACCCGGCCGGAGTAATCAAAGACTCTGACTTGCCCCGGTACGCCTCGTTCCGGAACGGTCACAATTTCCGCTTTGCCGTCTTTGTTCACATCTCCCGCCGCAATTCTGGCGCCTACTCGCAGACCGGAACCGTAGGCGAAGAAACCCTTCGTCAAAACCGTCTGCCCATTGGCGTCAAATATTTTTACCTGCGGGCCGCAACCGGCGCCGGGAATAGTGATAATTTCATCCAAACCATTGCCGTCAACATCGGCCGCGGCGACATCCGTGCCGCAACGCAGGTTCTTGTCATAGGCGTAAAATCCCGTGCGACTGAATTTAATATTGCCGTCTTTGTCAAAAACCCGAACTTGCGCCGCCCCGTTGCCGCGGGGGGCAACGATAATTTCGTCAGTTCCATCCCCGTCCAAATCCCCCGTGGCGACATTGACCCCGCCCCGGAAAGTACCGGCAAAGGCCATCAAATTGCGAGGAGAATTTTGCTCGCGTCCGTAAGCATTAAATTTCCGCACCCACGGCGTCGCTCCGGCGCCGGACGCCGTCACCAAATATCCTTGCGGCCAGACATTGATCCGCTCGGAACGATAAAGTTTCGCACCACCAAAAGAACTGAGAGCCGCATAGATCCGATCTCCCCACAAAGTCATCCCGTAAACCGAGTAACTGGTGCTACTTCCTTGGCCATCGGACATTTCAGATTTCCAATCCACTCCGTTGTTTGTACTCCAGACTCCTCCTCCGTTCTTCGTATTGGAATAACCGACATACAAACTGCCGTCGGCCACAACCGGCCGCATGAAAATCCAATATGTTTCGACATTGCCAAATCCATCAGTATTGACTTGGGTCCAAGTGTCACTATCGCCATCAGCCGAGCGCCAAGCTTCCGTCCCGGTGACATCGTTATAGGTAAAAGAATATAGCTCGTCATTGAAACGCACAAAGGAACCGATTCCCTCGTTATTCGCATCGCCAAATCCGTCACTGATCACCTCTTTCCAAGCTGTTCCGTTGGACGTGCGCCAAATTTTTCCCGCGCCGTTATTCAGCACGCCGCAATAAAGTTGGCCGTCAAATTCGTAGAGATCCGTGATTTCATAATTGGAAACCGCACCGCCGTCAAAATCGTCATCATTCGCTTGCGACCAATCGGTCCCATTGGCGGTACGCCAAATTTCCGCGCCGGTAGTATGATTACCTGTTCCCGCATAAAGCTGGCCATCGAAAACCTCCAGAGCAACCAGTTCCGATAAATTCTTAGTATCACCAAACCCGTCACCACCGACCTGGCTCCAGTCCGAGCCGTTTCTTGAACGCCAAACTTCCGTTCCGGTGTCGAAGTTGGCGGCAATCGCATAAAGGTCTCCGTTGAAAACCGCGAAATCTTCAATAAACATATTGTTGTCGTTACCAAAACCGCCGCTACTTACTCGCTCCCAATCAGCTCCGCCGCTACTGCGCCAAACTTCCGCCCCGGCAGAACCAGTGACACCAGCATACATGTAGCCGCCCCAAATCGAAGGAGCAAAAACAATACTATTGGCACTGCCCCAGTACTGCTGGGTGTCAATTTTTTCCCAGCTTACCGCTTGAGCAGATCCCGCCATTAACAAAAACAATACGGCGGCCACCGCGATCCCCAGATTGATAAATAATTTTTTCATTTTTGTCTCCCGCTGGCCAAAAGAAGCTTGGCCAGTAATTAGTAACGTTGATTTTTATATTTCATTTTGCTATTTCAGACTTGCTTCTATTTTCGATATTTTAATTTCTGATTTATTTCTCCGTCGTCTGTCCGTCAAATTCCGGACCGTCAGCCGTCGCTTCAGCTTTGGTCGCGCGAATCACGCCGTCTTTGTGATGCGCCGGAGAGTAAATCGTGTAAAGCTTTAGTTCGTCGGTATCGGAAGTATTGATAATGTTATGCTGAGCGCCGGCCGGCACGACAATGGCACTGCCATCGGCCAGCGAATATTCGTTGCCGTCAATTATGCATTTGCCGGTTCCTTTTTCAAAACGAAAAAACTGGTCATTGTCCTGATGGACTTCCATGCCGATATCTTCTTTCGGCTTAAGACTCATCAGCACCAGTTGGCTGTGTTTACCGGTATAGAGTACGTGGCGAAAATCGGAGTTTTTTAATGTTTCTTGTTCAATGTTGGCGTTAAAACCTTTCATGTTAATAAATTTAAGGATTAATAAGTGTTTTGTTTTAGGAAGCTTGATACCATTATAGCAGAAATAATAACCAATATCCAATAACAAATATCAAATAAAATTCAATACCCAAGATAGAAATGTAATCATTTTGACATTGGCATTGAATTTTATTTGATATTGGTTATTTGATATTTTCCCCCGCCAGATACCCCGTACTCCAACAAACTTGCAAATTGAAACCGCCGGAAGGCCCGTCTATGCCGAGAATTTCCCCGGCAAAATATAGATTATCGATCAATTTTGATCGCATAGTTTTATCGTCTATCTCAGTCAACGTGATCCCGCCACTCGTCACCATCGCCTCATCAAAACCTTTTAGTCCCGCGACTGACAGCTCCAGTTTTTTCAGCATTCGGGCGAAGGATTGTCTTTCCTCTCGAGTAATCGCCCCGGCGGGTTTCTCTGAATCAAAATGATTGAGACCGGCGACAATCGAAATCAGCTTGCGCGGAACCAGGCCGGTCAAACAATTTTGAAACGCCTTTTTGGGCAGTGATTCGATTTGCTCCAGTAAAGTTTGATCCAGCTCGGCCATAGTCAGATCCGGCAAACAATCCAGGGACAGACGGACTTCTCCTTGGGCCAGCAAAGGACCGACCCGACCGCTGATATTCAAAATCGCCGGGCCGCTCAAACCAAAATGGGCAAACAAACAATCGCCTCTCTCCACCGCCCGCTCTTTTTCGTTTTGCCGCAAACTGACATCAATTCCAGCCAAACTAATCCCCGCCAAATCTTTGATCCATGGCTCTTTGATCACGATCGGCGACAGCGCCGGATATAATTTGGCCGCATGATGGCCAAGATCAGCGGCCCATTTAAAACCGGCGCCGGTCGATCCGGTAGAGGGATAAGCCACTCCCCCTGTGCAAAAAACAAAATTTCGGGCGAAAATAGCGCCTTGCGCCGTTTCGATTTTGGTAATCTTGCGATTTTGCTTTTCGATCCCTGTCACTTCCGAATTGTCGATGATGACGACCCGGTTCCGGACGAGGTATTTTTCCAGCGCGACCAAAACATCTTCCGCTTTGTCACTGCGCGGGAAAATTCGGTCGCCTTCCGATTTCGTGGCTACGCCAAGATTTTCAAAAAAATCGATGGTCGCCCGAGGACCGAAAGTAGCGAAAGCATGCCAAAGAAATTTACCGCGATCGCCGTATTTTTTCACCAGTGCGCGCAGATCGAATTCCGCGTTGGCCAAATTGCACCGCCCGTGGCCGGTCAGGAGAAGTTTTTTACCCGGACGCTCGTTTTTCTCTAACAAAACCACCTTGGCGCCAAGCGAGGCTGCCCGCCCGGCGGCCATCAATCCGGCCGGACCCGCGCCGATAACCGCGATATCAAATTTTTTTATCGTTTCCAATGTCTTCATTAACTGCGCCACTTTAAAACGCTAGCGGCACATTTTGATTAAATTCAAAATTTATTAAGGAAAGTAAAAAAGAAATTAAAAGCTAAAAATTTAAATACCGTTTTATATTTTGAACTTTAAATTTCTTTTAAGCTTTAATTTTTAAGCTTTGAATTTCCTAATCTTCGATATTAGTCCTAGCTTCTCCGACCGCGATAGTTTTTTAATCCTGGTTTCGGCTCTCGCCGCCGTTGATCGACAACGAAATTTTTTAAACCAAGACAGACGTACCGGCCGACGGGCAGCGGTATATTTGGCGCCGCGCGGAGATGAATTATGCTCCTGCAGGCGGCGAAGTACGTCGGTAGTGATCCCGGTATAGAGCGTACCGTCAGCGCATTTTACTATATAGAGAGTGTACATAACTGCAATTTAGCCGAATGTGATTAGCAGGTAGATTATAGCAAAAAACCACCTAATTTGGCTAGTTTATCACTAAAATGGTGCTAGGGGTTGCTTTTTCTGGGCAATGCTGTATAATGAACAAGTAATTAAGTTATCGTTAGAAAAAGAAGTCGATTTTCTCAACATACTTAATAGAGTATTTCTACCAATTAATTAGCTCAAACCAAGTCTATGACTGGAACTATCAAAAAGCTCACAGACAAGGGCTTCGGATTCATCGCTGTCGAAGGTCAAGAAAAAGACCTTTTCTTCCACAGCAAATCTTTGGTCGGCGTGCAATATGCCGAACTCAAAGAGGGTGATACCGTTTCCTTCGAAACTGAGACTACCCCAAAAGGACCGGCCGCTATCAACGTACAGCGCGCCTAGTTCTCTCAAATACGAAAAACTGCCCGCCGATTCGGCGAGGCAGTTTTTTGTATAGCGCTTGTTCAGAGAAATTAATTTCAGTTGGGAAAATTCAAATCCCAATTCACATTCCACGGGCCGGTATCGCCCAGAATAGTGACGTCGGTTACCCCGACCAGGATGGGAAAAAATAGTTTTCTCATGTTTTGTTTTAATTTTGGCTAACTAATTGATTTGTTAACACCTTTGTTACGACAATGAAAAAACATTCGAAGACATAGGGATCACTTCATTTATAGCCCTGCCTTATAATTATCGATCTGCTGTATTTGGCAAATAGAAACTTGGCTGTCAAATCAACCCGGAGCATTTCCTCCCAATCAGCCAATTTGCAATCGACAATATCACCAAGGATACTAATCCAGGCGTTATCGATAAGCACGTCCAGACCACCGAATTTCTCAACGGCTTGAGCTACCTCTTGTCCGAAATCCACCTTGATTAGCATTTAGAACCAACAGCGTGAGAACACCCGTTGTTTTGTGTTTTGCCTCACGAGTTAGTCGATCTGGTGGTCAACAAGCATCCCGGATTTTCCTGATTTTTCTTTTTTTATGAAAAGCAGTAAGCGATCTACCGCAATAATACCAGGCAATAGCATCGTCAGACCGCCAATCAAGAAGATCCCTCCCAGATCAGCGGAAGCGTATTCCAAATATCGAGAAAAATACATGATCAAAGGAACCAGTCCTATAATCAGCAAGGTCGGCCCGATACTTTTAGCCTTTAGTTTTTTCTCTATATATTTATAAACAAACAGCAGGATCGTATAAATGACGATATAACCGAGATAATTATTATACGGAATCGAATAATAGTCGGAAGTATTGGTCCATTGCCATAAATGGAATACGTTTACCTGAACCGGATCAGCCAGCATGTCAATCCCGACCACGATAAAGCTCGAAATGACAGAAACGAACAAGGATCGTTTCCACCAACTCTGGACACGTGAAAAAACAGAACTGTCAATGATCAGATTCGCGATAAAATACGACATGAAGAAATAATAAGCATAATGCTGAAATCCGAGGAAGAGAGGCGTTCCGCCAATCACCGGGCCGGGAAAATTTGCTTGGTCGTAGGAATAGGTCCCGCCAAAAATGCCCAGATGCCCGCTTAAAAATTCCAGCAACCAGGTTAACCAGAAAATCGCGATGAAGCCTATCAGGGCGGTTTTTAACCCCCGAAAATACCAGAAGCAAAAGAAGGCCGCGACAGATGCCGTGATTATTTTCAGGCCATCGGAATATGGAATAACCGGCAGGCTAATGCCTAGCGCCGGGAAGATATTAACGCTAAGTAAAATATAGACAAAAAATATGATGGACGCGAGGGAAATAGCCAAGACAACTTTTTCTTGGAGAGAGCGTTCAACTCTCGATGATGCTTTTGTGGAAATTGGCATATTTTTAATTTCGTTATCTTGCCTTATTTTATCATTTTTGCCTTTCAACGGTCAAAAACAAAAGCAGAGCTTCGGCTACGCTGAATCTCTGCTGGAGTTTACAGGCAATAGCCTGGAACCGATAGGTTCTAGGCGAAGGCCCGGCTCCCCGGGCTGGACTTTCCCATTCACCCCTTCGGGGCTTCGGGAGGCAGGCCGAACCTTTTTCCACGCTCACGAGGATGATTGGTTCATCGTGGCATTTATCAAGATTCCCCTGGGACTTTTGCGGCTGCCCGACAGAGGGGTAAACCTATGTGAGTATTACCCTGTTTTCTGTTTCTGATTCTAGGGTAGCAAGTTCCCACATCCCTGCAATGTATTTTTTGTCCAGATGGGCAATTTTCTAGGCTCATATCAAATAGACTATCCCTTATTCTGTTTTTTCCAAACTCGATTATTGTTGATTTCTTGTTTATCCCGAAAAGCTTTTTCCAGATCCACCCCAAATTTATTGGCAATGGCACAAAGAAAAATCAACACATCTGCCAGTTCATCCTTGATAGATCCGGTTTTGGAATCATGAGCTATTTGTTGATTTTCGCTCTTGCGTATCGCCTTGAATAATTCTCCAACTTCCTCGCCCATCATAAGGCAATAATGAAAAGTGTCCGTTGAAAACCCACGGTCCTTTTCTACGTCGAGGATATACTTTTGCAAATCTTTTAATCGCGGATTACTTTTTAGAATAGGCTTAGTCATATTTTTAATATAGTTTACTATTGATTAGTTTTATCTTCTTTCTCGCCCCGATCACAGAATAGTATTTTCTAGCTTGAAATTGAGTAATTTTGTCCTGATGAACAAAAACTAGAGTTTCACCCGCGGATCAATCGTCGTCTCCCCTGTTTTCTTCCCGTCGTTCAAAATGCCGACTATCGTTTCTGCAACTTCTTCCGCCGTGCCAAGTTTTCCTTTTTTGATTATCTGCTTTTGCTCTTCGGGAGTGAATACATCACGAAAGCGGTCGGTGTCGGTCACCGTGGGGATTACGGTATTTACTCGAATTCCACTATCTTGGAGTTCACGAGAGAGGCCAATGCTAAGAATATTAGTCCCGGCATTAACCGCGCCATAGGGCACAGAACTTGGATCGACATATTCAGCCATCCCTAAGCGAGAAGAAATATTGATGATATTTCCGTCAGCCGACTTTTTCAGGTGCGGGATGCTGTATTTGGCAAATAGAAACTTGGCCGTCAGATCTACTCGGAGCATTTCTTCCCAATCAGCTAGTTTGTAATCGACGATATCGCCGAGGATATTGATCCCGGCATTATTGATAAGCACGTCCAGACCGCCAAATTTCTCAACAGCTTGCACCACCGCTTGCTTTGCCGTTTCTTCTTGTCCGACATCCCCCTTGATCATCAAAATATTCGGACATTCTTTGAGTAAGCTCGTGGCCATGTCATCGCGAGATTTATACACACCGACGACATTGCAGCCGAGATTATAAAGCTTATTTGCTGCTGCACGGCCAATACCACGACTGGCACCAGTGATTAAGATTATTTTATTCTTGAAATCCATATAAGTGATTATTTTGCAAATAAATAAGAGGTTGCCTTCGGTTCAAACCCCATCTTCTTCAAAGCTTTATACGAGCCAGCGGATTTATCAACCAGGGAATAAAACTCGTTCACCCCCGAGTCGATCGCCACATTACAGCGATGCTTGACCATGTTGAGATAATGTCCCTGATGGCGATACTTGGGCAGAGTGCCGGCATTGTGGAGATACGTCAAATTCAACTTTGGTGACATCACGATCGAGCCAAAGGCGACAAACTCGTGATCGACGGACAGCAGATAGGATTTGTAGAGCGTATCTCGTCCCGAACCATGTTCCAGATCAAAGAAGTATTGAGAATACTCTTTCTCCGATTTCCATTCCGGGAAGCATTTAACCGCAATATCGAGATATTCTGCCAGATTTTCTTTGGTCACAGGCACCAGGTCACCGGTCACATCACCAAATTTCTCTGATATCTCCTGATACATATAAACTTCCGAACCCAATTGCTTATATCCCCGCCGAATCAACTCGGGTTGATATCCGGACATAAGATCCTCGGGAATACAAAAAGCAATTTCTCGATTCCCCGCCTCGGCTGCACTAATAATCTTCGCAGCCGAATCCCAGGAAAAATCCGCAGGTGAAACAATCGGCACAATGTAGTTATACCAGACATCCTTGAACTTCGATTTAACAAACCAAAAAGTTTCGGATTCAATCGCTTCCGGATAAATGCTGCCCTGCAAGAGTTTTAGATTTCGCAGGAAAAGCGGATTGTCTTTGGCTATATTCATAATAATGGTTTGCAAGTCCTTCAATTACTCGGCGTCGACATCGATTATTTCCGTCTTTCCATCCAGCACATGAATATACTGACTGTCGCTCAGGAGAACCAGCGGAGACAAACGCTTTTCGTAGGCAATTTTCATCCTCCCGCCCAAGTATTTCTGTTTGAAATCATCCGATCCCCAATGCGGGGCAATCGTGAAATTGACTAGCCCAAAAGCAGTCAGATCATCCGACTTCATGTCGGGTGAATCTTCCGTAAGATACGCCGGGATCTTTGGCCCGGCGATGATTGACCCGGCGCTGGTGCCAATATAGATCTTGTCCTTTACCAGTTTCCGCACCAAGTAAACAAACCCGGACCGTCGTGCTTGTTGCAAAAGATAAGATGTGTCACCTCCTGACATATAGATATAGTCGAATGCCGCCAGGTCCTTTTTTAACTGTGTTTCTGCTTTACCAGTCAGTGTATAGTCAGTAACTAAAAAACCCGCATTTACCAACGCTTGCCGATCATTTTTCAGCCAAGTTTTGTCTCCCATCTTAGGCTCTGCCGCCGTATCAATAAAAACAAGCTCCTTGGCTTTGCCCAAATTTACTTTTTGGGCAATATCATGCGCCACCGCGTGGACGCTTGAGGTTAGAAATAGTTCCATTTATTTATACCTAGATTATAAGGTTTTTCTGAGTGAGTAAATGTATGATAACACAGCCGAATTAGACCGGAAAGGACATCGACCGGGCAAGCTGGACTCGAACCCTCCATTTTTAGCTAGATATAAACAAAAAACAGAGGCATCAACCTCTGTTTTCTCATATGGCTCCACAAGATGGACATCATCCGAACCTTTTTCCATCAGCACGAGGATGATTGGCTCATCGTGGCATTTATCAAGATTCCCCTGGGACTTTTGCGGCTGCCCGACAGAGGGGTAAACCTATGTGAGTATTACCCTGTTTTCTGTTTCTGATTCTAGAGTAGCAAGTCTCCAAAACCTGGCAATGCATTTTTTGTCCAGATGGGCAAAAAACCTGGAGCAAAACAGATTTGCTTTAAACTAACTGCGATTTGTCTCCGGTTGAAAAGTAACTCGCAACATTTATTGCCTTTGAAAATCTATCCTCCTTAGGAAGACCATGAAAATCATTAGCAAACTGGTCCAGTAGATAAACAAGTGGTATTGGCTTCAACAATGCTCCGACCGGCACATACATACCCTCACCTGCCCACTGACCAGCGCCGCTTTCTATTAGATAATTATATATGTTTTTGATTTCCGCTTCTCCGGCATTATATTTTCGAAGTATTTCCGCATGCTCACTCTTAACCATCTCTATCAATTCATTTAAAGCATCTTCACGCGGGCTTGTTTTATTACCAAGGTCATATACCGTTAGAGGTTGTTGAGAACCAAGTATGGATGAAATTCTTTTAATTTTCCCTAGCCTAATCGTGCTTGAAAAAAAGCCCATATATTCAAAATTAATTGAAATAAAACCTAATCTTTTCCACCATCTACCACCAGCACACTCCCGGTGATGTAGCTAGCTTCGTCGCTAGCCAAGAACAGAATCGCCTGGGCGATTTCTTCTGGTTTGGCAAATCTCTTGAGGTAGATCTTACTCGCCTCGTCTTGGACAAATTCACTAGGCAGATCTTTATTCATTTTAGTATCTACCCACCCCGGAGCAACGGCATTCACGTTTATTTTCGGCGCGAGCGCCTTAGCGAAATCTTTGGTCAGAGTTATCACACCTGCCTTGGAAGCATCGTAATCAATGGCGTCCGGACTAAAGCTATTAATAGCGTTGGTGGAAGATATATTGACTATTCGCCCCTTCCCCTTTTTCAACATCCTCTCGGCGACATACTTACTACAGAGAAAGTTCCCCAGCAAATTAACATCAAGCGTTCTCTGCCATTGATCCATCGTCCTTTCAAACAAGGGCACATCATAGACAATGCCGGCGTTGTTCACTAAAACATCAATTCCGCCAAATTTCCCCATGGTCTCTGTGACCATTTTTTTGACTTCGTTTTCTTTGGAAACATCGCATTTGATAGCAATCGCCTGAACTCCAAGTTTTTTTGCCTCATCAGCAACGACCAGAGCCTCTTTTTCAGGAGAAATATAATTGATCACCACATTTGCACCTTCTTTGGCAAATAATAAAGCCGTAGCTTTTCCTATTCCGCTGCTTGATCCGGTGATTATGGCGGTTTTGTTTTTTAATTTCATAAATTGTTTAGTTATATATGCTTGAATGATGTTTTACTAGTCTATTTCCGTGCAAATAAATAAGACGTCGCCTTCGGTTCAAACCCAATCTTCTGCAAAGCTTTATACGAGCCCGCGGATTTGTCAACCAGGGAATAACACTCGTTCACCCCCGAGTCGATCGCGACATTACAGCGATGCTTGACCATGTTGAGATAATGTCCCTGATGGCGATACTCAGCCACCGTGCCGGCATTGTGGAGATACGCCAGATTTAGCTTTGGCGACATCACTATCGAGCCAAAGGCGACAAACTTGTGATCGACGGACAGCAAATATGATTTGTAGAGCGGATCCCGGCCCGAACCCTGCTCCAGATCAAAGAAGTATTGAGAATACTCTTTCTCCGATTTCCATTCCGGGAAGCATTTAACCGCAATATCGAGATATTCTGCCAGATTTTCTTTGGTCACAGACACCAGGTCACCTGCCACATCACCAAATTTCTCTTCTATCTTCTGATACATATAGACTTCCGAACCAAATTGTTTATATCTTCGCCGGATCAACTCGGGTTGATATCCGGACATAAGATCTTCGGGAATATAAAAAGCAATTTCTCGATTCTCCGACGGGGCTGCACCAATAATCTTCGCAGCCGCATCCCAGGAAAAATCCGCAGGTAAAACAATCGGCACAATGTAGTTATACCAGATATCCTTGAATTTAGACTTGACGAACCAAAAAGTCTCGGATTCAGTAGCTTCCGGATAAATGCTACTCTGCAGCAACTTCAAATTTCGCAGGAAAAGTGGATTGTCCTTGGCGATATCCATAATGGATTCAATTATCGAGATTTCTCATCGAAATTAACCTTTTTGAGCATCTGCTTTGTCTTCTATAGATTTTTCAACTTTGGGAATAGCCTCACTCAGAAATCGATAAAAACTTTTTGCGCGCTTTCTCCAGTAAGAATCATCCGGGCTAAATTTATCTCCAGGGGTGACAGTTAACCTTGTATACAAGCAGTCTTCCCGCATTTCTGGGATGCGACTCTGTGCCCACGAAAAATTTTCATCTGTTGGAGTAAAATTGTAGCATGTGGCAGATAAGCTCATTACAGTATTGCATTTTGCCTCATGACTAAGCAGCAGTCTAATCTCATCATCCCAAATATCTTCACCTGCAAGCAATGTAGCCTTCGCCAATTCTTCTAGCCCTACAATCAACAATGCCTGGGCTTCAGAAAATAAACCTTCTTTCATCAACAAACTAGCTGCTGATTGTTTTTTCTTAGCATTGTCGATTGCCGCTTTAGCTAGTTTGTGCCAATTTTCAGTGACGAATTCTTTATCGATCCTTGGCTTTCTATTTTTTGATTTATTCATTTTTTTATAACTTTAAACATTTTCCCATGTCCCGGCACCACATAATCAGCTACTTTTAGTATCTTGCTCCGACTTTGCCGAAGCTGTTTTTCGTTTTTGACATAGGGATCTCTTTTGGCCAACAAGCTTGCCCGATCTGTTTTTTGAACTTCATTATCTGTCCAAAAAAAGACATCCGAAGCAATCGCCACTTTTCCATAGTCTTTGGTGTCCACCAATAATGTCCCCTGGAAAATATCATGCCCAGGGGTTTTGATTATCTTAATTCCCGTTCCCGGTATTTTCCCGTCATGATCTTCGATTCGTCCATCCCAAGAATAGATTGAACTATCATCAACAACCTTGGCCGATTCAAAGATACCAGTGAGCAACGCATGGTCGGAATGCATGTGAGTTAGAAAAACAAAGTCAATATCAGACAATGACAAGTCAGCGCGTTTTAAGGACGCCAATAGCTTATTCCGATTCATCCCGGGATCAACCACAATGTTTAGTCCCTTGTCTTGAATCAACGTCGTAGTCGAGGAAGCATATTCACCCCCCTTTTCTTCTCGGGCATAGCCGGGAATAAGGATTTTTAGTTTGGCCATAAATTTAATCTTAATTTTTTTACAGGGTCAAATCTCCCTTTAGGGTATATTCGCCGATTCTCCGGACTTCTTCCAATACTCTGGCTTTCGCCACTTCGTCTTTCCACCAATTGTCTTTTCGGATATTTCGTTCATCAAGCACCGGATAAAAACAAAACTCAATATGCTTGGGGAAATAATTCTGCGCAGTCATCAGGACTCGGCGGGCATGAAATGCTTTGCAGACAAACAAAATAGTCTTTGTTTTTTCGAGCCCGATAGTTTTATCAATGACCGGGAGAGAAAATTGAATGTTTTCTTTGGTATTCGTCGATTCTCGCTCCAATATGAAGGCTTCTCTGGGGATGCCTAGCTCGACTCCTCTTTCGAAAAAACGATCAGCTTCTATTGCTTTTAATTTCCCTTTGCTGTGCCCGGTAATCAAAATCCTACGTGAATATCCCTGGTCATACAACTTCTTAACTTCGTCCATGGTCGATAAATAGCTATGACCGAAAACAAACATCAGATCGGATTTCTTGAGATTTGCAGGCAAAAACAAGAAGTCGGAAATCGCTTGGGTTGTCGATATAATATTGGGAATCATGAAATGATATGAAACAGTAATCTTATGATAACACAGCCAAATCTTGCCGCAAAGGACATCGACCGGCCAAGCTGGACTCGAATTCACCCAATCCCTTATCTAAGCGAAAACCCCGATTTCCGGGGTTTTCTGATGCTCTTCACTCGAACTGGTTTTTTCGGCTTCACTTAGCGAAAATTTGTATTCAAAGACAAATAAAAATCCATTGGCTCCACAAGATGGACATCATCCGAACCTTTTTCCATCAGCACGAGGATGATTGGCTCATCGTGGCATTTATCAAGATTCCCCTTGGACTTTTGCGACTGCCCGACAGAGGGGTAAACCTATGTGAGTATTACCCTGTTTTCTGTTTCTGATTCTAGCGTAGCAAGTCTCCAAGTCCTGGCAATGCATTTTTTGTCCAGATGGGCAATTTTTCAAAATAAAAGGGAGTTGTCTATTTTGCAGTCTTGCCATCCACAGACAAATACTTCTTGGCCGCATCTATCGTAATCTGCCCACCGACAGGATAGACATAATCTTCAACATTATGGCCAAGCTCATTTATTTCCAATATCGGAAACTTATAGTCAGCAGTCACCTCCAAAACCATTTCAGACACATTTCTGTTCTCTTCTTTGGCTTTCATGGCACTCTCGTCAAACCACCCTAAAACCATTCCTTTCAGCCCATTAAAAACTCCGTGCAGTTTTAGAGCATAAAGATACCAATCTAGTTCTGCCACTTCATCTGTGCCTTCAAGGAGTAATATCTTACCTTTCGTATTGGGAAAGTATCCTGCTAAAATATTTCCGCATACCACCGCTAAATGACCGCCAACCGCCACACCGCTGGCATTTCCTTTCCTTATGCATTTCCACCCTGGTCTTTTTTTGCTTTTGTCTTTATGCTTCCAGTTAAGATTTGGTTTGATCTCACCTACCTGACCATCAAAAAAAGTCTTTTTTATATTCTCTTCTATCGCTTTTGACATAGGTTTTCCGAATGTCCACATTAAATCTGGACCTAAATATGTCATCAGTCCAGTTCTGGCATAGATTGCATTTACGAGTGTAGTCCCATCTGAAAACCCCACAAACATTTTGGGATTTTTTTTAATCATCTCGTAATCTATGGCATCCAAAATATGATTGGCGGTGAATCCACCCTGGGCCATCATTACCATCTTGACCTTCGGATCTCGCCACATTTCATTGAATTCTTTCGCTCTTTGAATCCTTGTTCCCGCACTATAGTAATGCTGATCAAAAACTGATTCGAAATACTTAACCTTAAGCCCCCACGACTCAAGTTTTTGAACTCCTTTTTGAAATTGTTGCTTCCTGTCACCGACAGGACCAGATGGAGAGATAATTCCGACGAGAGCTCCTTTGTGCAGACGTTTTGGAATTATTGTTTTCATATGTTTTAGTAAATATTGATAAGTATTATCTTATTATTCTACTATTATTCCTAGTTTCGGGATAACATTTCCAGCAACAGTTTTTTTGTTTGGGTGACAAAAAGGCATATCGTATTCCAAGAGCATCCGGTTTCCAAAAACTAAAAACAAATTTTATTACTTTGTCCAGATTATATTCCTTACAAGTGGCAATCGAGATATCGATCAGATTATGATCTGGGTAGTAATAGAACGACTCGTGGGAATGATCAAGAATCGAAATAACATTTCCGGCATCAGGACGAGTCCACCAGGTATATGCATTCCAATCATTGGGTTTGAACTTCTCATTGGTATAGTAAGGAGAAAGAGCGTTTTTTGAATCGGGGGCGATCACCATTGGCCCACAAAAAATATGCATACCGCAAATTTGGGCAAGCTTCTTTTGAAACTCTTCTACCTCGCCAGTGGTCACCTGTTTTTTGTCTGTAGGCTTCAGTTCAATCTCAAGCCAGGATCGTTCAAGGTCAGGGGCAAAATCTTCTACGCCATTCTTCATAAATTTGGAAATTATAATTCATAAGGCATGCCACAATTAGGGCAACGATCCGAGCCCACGGAAAGACCAATGGTTGTATTACACTTTTTACAATGAACATTACTATATATCCTGTCCCCGAGCTTTGTTGCGGTCATATTCTTACTACCGAGTTCTTCAAGGGAGGTCGCAGTATTTATTTCTCTCTCCTCCTCCTTCTTTAATTGCTTAAATTGGTCTTTTATTTCTGCCAGCAATCTTCTCTCATTTGCCTTATCATTTCGGAGCAACTTAATTACTTGCCCCAATTGATCAAGTTTTTCAAATATAGGCTGGGAAGAGTCATCCTTATATCGGTTTTCGCATATCTCATACCATAAATCACGCATTTCCCTTATTGTTTTTCTGTGATCAGGATTATTTCCGTAGTTCCTATGGCATTTGCTGCAGAGAGGAGCAGCATTTTCAATATTATCTTTCCCTTCTTGTCCTTCTGGAATGATATGATGGACATCAATAAAAGGTTCCTTGCAAATGCAGCACAGATAGTGTGCTTTCCTTCTTACTTCTTTTTTTATCGCTTCGTTGAAAGACATCTTAGATATTTCTATTTAATGATTGATTCATTATAAAATGTAATAGACTAAATTAGCAAGCTAGACTCGAACCCGACCAATCCCTTATCTAAGCGAAAACCCCGTTTTGCGGGGTTTTTCGATGCTGTTCACTCGAACTGGTTTTTTTGGCTGTGCTTAGCGAAAATTTGTATTCAAAGACCAATAAAAATTCGTTGGCTCCCCCTGGTCGAATCAATTAGAACTTTTTGCAAGGCCCATGAGGATGATTTAGTCGTTCCTATCTTTATCAAAACGCCAGATGGATACCTGAGACTTCCAGACAGAGGCGTGAAACTTGATGAGTATTATCCACTGCACTCCTAATTCTCATCCTTTAATTCCGCTAGGAATTTCCGCTCTTCAATTACTAATTCTTCTTTTAACTTTACCGCTATCTTTTCTTTTTCAACATTAATTGGACGCATAAGAAGAATCGCCGACACAAATGAAAAAAGCTTTTTTCTCCGTTCGCTAACGCTCGAAACTTCCATCAAAAGAGAGTTTAATTGAGAAAGCTCTTTCTCTTCAAGTTTATTTAGCATTCCCGAAAAATTATCCAAGTCTTTGTGTCCGGATAAATTTAGCGCAGCAGCTATCTCATTACTCCTTGAATTTTGATTCTTCTTGGGCATAGTATTGAATTATAAGATGGGGCAATTTGAATTGTCCGAAATCGGGTGCTTTATATTGTTTTGGGTAATCCTGAACTCTAGCTACTAATTTCTTAGCCTGCTTACTTCCAAGAAATTGCATGACTGATCCCACAAATGCTTCAGCAGTAGCAATAACCCCAGATGCCAATGCCACTTGAGCCGCATCAATATATTCCGAAGTCAAAGCAGCCAACCCAAGGCCCATCACTACGCCCAAACCCGCTTGAAAATATGATCCCAGCGCAACTACATTACCAATCTCACGCAAATGACCCATCCAATAGGCAGACCTTCTCATGCCCTCGTCAGCTGTTCTGGAATAAACTTCTTTAACATCATCAAAATTATTAACTTTGTTCGGTTTTAAATACCCTGAAAACGTTTGCCAAAACCCCGGCTTGGTGACTATTGCTTTAGAGGCCGAGATCAAATCAAAGACTGCATCTGCAAGTTTGTCCCCATCACTCTTTATTTCACTCTCAGACTTCTTTGCATCCTTAATCCTCTTTTCAATCCGTGATTCAAAAAGAGCAATTTTCTTTTCGTCTATTCCAGCTTCTCTCATATCACATATGACATCGTCTCTAATAACATCGAGCCTCTGATTAATTGCATCTATCCGGTTTAACTTATACATTGCATCTTTAGTGTCGACAGCTGCGGATTCGGTATTAGTTCCCAATTCCTCTGATGATATTTCAGCTTTGTCTTTATTTGTCTTCACGAACTCTGGATTAGGTTGTCGGATAGTTTCACGCATATGTTTATTTTTTCACTTCAATAATATCTTTAATAATAACAAATTCTAGCAATTCTGCCCAATATTTCATTCGTAATTCCAGGATAGCATTTCCGAGAATTGAGAGAAGGTGTTTTTTGTGTGAGGAGCAATAAGTATGTGGATAAATATTGGGACTTAACCCAACTCATTTAATTCACAATATTCTTCGACTTATCTTTAGTGCAGGCAATTATAGTATCAACCCAAATTCTAAAGTCTTCGGCGACGGCCTCTTTTGTATACCAAGCGATGGGAGGAGTAATCAGAATATTGCCCTTATACTTTCCATCATTTACGCGCCTTTCGGATTCCATTGCCAATCCGGCCAACTTACCATCTGCAACCATTTTAGCCGCCACCGGTAAGTCAAAAAGATCTCCACCAGTAATACTGATCAAAAACGCATCCTTTTTCATTTTTGCTAATTTGGATTTATTAATAGTACCTTTTGTTTCTTTATTTCTCGCCATAGTCGGAAAAATAAAGTCGGAATTCTTCATTACTTTATCTAAACTCTGATATTTGAATCTTTTATCCTTGTGATGCTTGGACCAATAAACAATTTCCATCCCCATCGCTTTTCCAAGTTCAGCAATACGAGTTCCGATACTTCCAAGTCCAACAATTCCCATGGTCTTACCACGAACTTCTAAACCCAAATGCTTTTCATAATCAAGCTGCCAATTATTTTGCATAATCAACGGCAACTTTTTTACCAAATTAAGCATCATGCTAATTGCATATTCGGCGACCGACTCTGTTGAATACTTCGCAACATTGGTTAAGGCGATACCATGTCCTCGCAACCATTTACCGTCTACCCAATCAAAAGCCGTTGTCGGCAAACAAACTGCTTTTAGCCCTGAAATCTTTTTCGCATCGCTGTTGGAAAATTTCCAATCAACCAATTCAGGAGCAAGACCCAGAACCTTATCTTCGCTATCCGTAAAAAGCTTGTCGAAATAACTTGGTTTCTTTTCTACAAAAACAACCTCACCGGCTTTGACCAATGATTGGACTTGCGACTTGGTAAAATCAACTTTTTGATTGATGATGATTACGCGCATTATTTTAAAATTACGTAATTAGTTAACATTACCCAACATCCCTGAACAGTTTTAATTATTTTGCTTTACTTAAGCTAAAATCTGACAAAATGGGTACTATACTTCGTTTCGTTATAGTCTCCTCATAGAAGATTATAAGCGATTGGACTGTTGGTGAGATATATCACACAAACTCCCATGGGTAGTATATTCAAGGCATTTTGTCACACAATAATTTATTTGTTTAGCCCACTGGATAGATATCAGAATAAACTTTAAAGAATAGAAAACTCTTCTTCCTTTGCATCTTCCAGTATGCTTAAAAATTCATTAAACTCACTACGTTTTCTATTAATAATATTTTCTAGCAATTCGATTTTTATATCTTGCAAATCCTTTGGCATATTTGGATCCAAATCGAATCCTATTAAAAATGTATCCACCACCTTCAAGTTCGGATTGTGATTTTGAATAATGCCTTTGTATCCCAAGACCTGACCCACATGCTTAGTATTGAGCCTTATATTTGGTCTTTTTAACTCAACTAAAACGATATGCCTTTCATCCTGGAGAAATATTTTTAGAATCAAATCTGGCCTTTTGCCAAGCTCGCTGTCAATTCCTAGCTTTTGTGCCAAGAACTCACTTAGTGGTTTATTACTTTTCACAAGATCATAATTATTATCAAGTAGCCATAAATTATTTTCTAATAGCTTATGGATTTCTTGCTCTTTCGTTTTTTTGTCCTTCAACAATATTTGCAGTAATTTAATTATTGATATCTTTTTCTTTACCAATTCTGCAATGGAGCTAATTTGACCTATTCTTAAATCATTTAGTAATGAAGCAAAGCCTGTTATGTCTTTTTCTTCAGCTTCAGACAGTTTTTTCAACATAATATCTATGTTCTCAGCCTTTATTTCATATATTCTCAACCCGAGTCTATCAAGAGCTTCGAGGCTTGCGGCTGATAATTTGGCTATATTCTTATTCGCAAGAACTTTTTCAATAAAATCGGGGTCTTCTTTTAAGACCTGCTCTATTTTGATTAAAACTTCGTCTTTAACTAATTCGGTTTTTTGAATGGGCCACTCATGCTCTTTTACCGATTCTACCTCAACAACACTTTTTAAATCAGTCCAATCTTTGAAATGAAGATTAAAGAATTGCTGTTTATTTGCAGATTTACCCAACAAAATCCTCTTCATAACAACATAATTTCTATCTTTGTGTTCAGAGTCACTTAGAATAGCAAAAGTAGTCAAACCACTGGACCAATTTTTTGTTAATTTTTTAATAACTTTGAACTTATGCATAAATATTAATTTATTAAAATAATACGGCCCCATGTTTTATGATAACATACTTAGGGTACCCGACAAGCATTAAGTATAAGTGAGACTCGAACCCTCAAAATCCCTTATCTAAGCGAAAACCCCGTTTTGACGGGGTTTTCTATCTCCCTGGTTCGAACCTGCTTCTTTGGGCTAAACTTAGCGAATATTTGATTTAAAAACTCTAAAATTCTGCTCTGGCTCCCCCTGGTCGAATCAATTAGAACTTTTTGCAAGGCGCATGAGGATGATTTTGATGTTCCTGTGTACATAAAAACGAATAATGGATTAGAGCTGAAAACTGGATGGGATTTCAGAGTGAGAGATTATTATCCCCTTCCCTGATCCCAATTTCAGGATAGCAGATTCATGGATCTGGCAAAGACATTTTTTGTGTGAGGAACAAAAAAGATGTGGATAAAATCGTTGCATAGTTCCACCTCTAACGAGCTCTACTTCCCTATCGATTTTTGAATTCTCCTTCAAGTTTCTCATGTCCCAGGTTATGACGACATTGTAATATGTATGACCAGAAAGAAAGGACACTCAATCCACACACTTGTTCAATATGTCAGGTCAAAGTTCGATAGTCGCGTTACGAAGAACCTTAGATAGAATTGTGGGGGAAAGATCTAGATAACGGCAATAAATTCAGATAAGATAGAAGCAGTCCTTTTTAAAGGAGGTTTCTTTTGCTAAATTGGCATAGTATGAGCTCAGGCGAAGAAACGTTGCGACATGGAAAAAATTAGAATTTTTATTAGTCATTCATCAAAAGACATAGATTTAGTAAGTAAGCTGGTAAGTGCTCTTCAAGAGTCGTTTGTTATACCTAGTGGAGCTATCCGATGCACCTCTTTATCTGGGTATAAATTAACACCAGGGGCACATACATCCACCACATTATTAGAAGAGCTGTTAAAAGCTGATTTGATTATAGGAGTCTTGACACGATTAAGCTCAAAGTCCAGCTGGGTTCTGTTTGAACTTGGGGCTGGGTGGGGGAAAAAAATATGGACGGTCCCTTTGCTTGGAGGGCTTGATTTCGACGAGATAGAAGGCCCACTAAAAGAATTCCACGCTATTAAGACTGATGACGAGGACGCCCTACTAGACCTTTTTGAGAAAATGCAAAATCAGCTAAAATTGCAGCCACAGTCTGCTTCTATAAGATTGTCGGCAATACGAAAAATAGTAAATGCTTTAAAGGAGGGAGAAAAAGTTAAATCAGATGCTTATATTCCGCAGCCTGAAGAACTGGCTCATAGCCAGATGCCTGAACGTGTCGAAACACCAACGATTGTAACAGCTTACCTTAGTAAACTAACCAAAGAGACGCGCGAGGAAGAAGTTCTTCCTTTTTTTAATAGAGCTGTCTCTTATCATAAGCATGACAAAAAAATCCTGGCAAGATTTTATTTTCAACTAGCACAATTTTTTTTAAAAAAAGAAGAGCCAAGTAAAGCTCTTGAGTATTTGAATATTTCCTTAGAAAATAGTCCAAATGATATATATACCTTGAATTCCCGAGGTAAAATTTTTATAAGAATGAAGCAGTTCAAAGACGCAGAAGCAGATTTTAAGCTAGCTTTAGAAATCGACAGCGAGAGCTTGGTCAATCTAAGCTCATTAATGAGACTTTACTCGAAAAACCTACTAGAGCACATAGATAAAATACCATATCTAAGCAAGGAGCTGATAACGCTAGCTCGAAAGAAAAATGATCCCGATTCCACTTCGTTCGGTTATGCTCTCTGGGCTACTTCTCAAATTAAAGAAGACCCAAGAGCTGCTGAGATAAATTTTGACAACGCCTTAAAAGAAGCAGAGAGAATCGGTCGTAAAATAAATAAAAATCGCAGAATTGTATCTATCTTAAGGCATCGAATAAAACTGTATTCCACTTTAAAGAGGGATGATGAGGCTAAACAAGATTTTATCCAGGCGTGGAATCTTTGCCTAGAATTTCCTGAGGACAGAGAGATCAAAAATTCAGTGGAAGCGCTAAAAGTTGAATCCGGGCATCTGATGGGCAATTAAAGAAGCCTTCATTTTTTCTGAATGAAGGCTTTCATTGTCATAAGTAGGCATGTTTACAATTCGTAGTTTTCTTTAAGAAATGCAATGTGCGCGTTCAGTAAATCTTTCTCTTCCTCGGACAAGTTGTCCGGGCCTAAGTCGTATTTTTCCTGATCCTGAAGAACCGCATCGAGCATTTTCAAGAGTGCCTCATACCTCTCTTTGGGTGTCATAGTTTTTCCTCCTTGAAAAAAATGATCTCTTTCTGGTCAGCCTTGCTCCTCATGGCCACACAGACATAAATCTTTTTCTTCGAGAAGGGATCAACCCACGAAACGAAAAAATTATTTGTTACACCCTTTTCAAATTGAGTCAGGAAAACGATCCGTCCTCAGACTATTGATTGAAAAAACTTTAGTTGTGAAAAAATGGGAGTAGAACGGTTGGAAAAACATGCTCAAGAAAGCATCCAATAAACAATTGCACATCGGGATATACCCAACTTGACTATGCAAACCGAATCCCCTTTCGAATATTAGGAAGAAACTTGAAATGCAACCTTGATCTTTCATTTTACACGGATTAGGTTTTATGTCAAGGGTTATTTTACATGAAAAACCGTTCTGCAAGTGACCGTGCCTTATTCTAGCCATAATCTGATAAAACAGGTGATAAAATCCTTTCTGCTACAGTCTTTTCAGAGGAGATTATAAGCAATTGGAGTATAGGTTTCTTTTGGCTGAAATAGAGTATCGCACATGGTACACTAAATAACTAGAGTAACATATTTCGCCAAATATGGGACACTAAATTAATAGCAAATATTGCCTGATACTCTGTTTACCCCATAATTCCAACCAGCTTCTTAAACACATATACACTCGGCTTTTGCCCAGAACCTTTTTGAATTCTCTGAAGCACTCCACCCTTTAGAAGTCTCTCGATAATTCGAATCGAGCTCATCTTAGGAATCCCTGATTTTTTCACAAATTGGGCTGTTGTAAAATACGGGAAACAAAACAAGAAATCCAGTGTCTTGATGGCAAACTGCGAGTGAGTAAGACTTTCAATCCGAATTTTTTTTGCATCATAAAGCTCGTGAATGGCTTTGGCCTTTTTGATGTTAACCTTTGCCTGTTCAATCACAGCGGTCAGAAAATACTCAATCCAGCCCTCCCAATCCTGGTTTTGCGAAACCGATCTGAGTTTGCGGTAATAGGTCGCTCGATCAGCTTCCAAATATTGACTCAAATAAAACGCTGGACTCAGAAGCACTTTTTTATCGTAGAGGAAAAGAGGAATAAGAATTCTTCCCAACCTGCCGTTGCCATCATTGAACGGATGGATCATTTCAAATTGTGCATGAATGATCGCCAATTGGACCATGAAGTCTTTTTCCGATGAATGGATATACTTTTCAAGGTTGGACAGGCAATCCACTATTTTCTCCGGAGATGGAGGTACAAAAGAAGCATTTTCAATTTTAGAGCCAATGGGACCAATCCAATTCTGGGTGGATCTGAAATTGCCAGGATTTTTATTCTGTCCCCTGACCCCACTTAATAGAATTTGGTGAGTTCCTCGGATGAGACGCAAGCTTAGGGGAAGCTTTTTCATTTCACTAACGGCGAATGTCAGAGCTTTTCGATAATTAATCACCTCTTGGATATCCCCAAACTTCTCTGTTTTCATCTTGGGATCAGCTTCATATTCGAGCACTTCCTCAAGTGAAGCTTGGGTTCCTTCGATTTTAGATGAAAGAACTGCTTCTTGGGTTGTGAGGGGTGATAGCAGTACAGCAGGATTCGGAATACTTTGCAGAAGGCCATCAAATCTGGCTACTTCCGCATTGGCTTTACCTATCAGATGCACAAACTTGTTCCAGTCAAGCTTCACAGGAAGCTTTTCTGGCTCAAAAGGCTTCATTTATTTGATAATTTAGTGGTTCACATAGTCAATAATAGACCGTGGGAGAGATTTGAGCAAGACAGGCTCTTAAAAGGACTGCTCATTTTAATATGTAACGCATGGGGGGGACAAATTGTACCCCACTTCGAGTTGTCGACAAACTAGCGACAACAGCGGAAATTCATTATCGCAAGACAATTCAAGCGTCCGATTTGATCGGACAGTTCGATGGACCCAAACACTATCAAAAATACGCAGATCCAATGGAATAGCGCCATCTCTGTTTTTTATCTTGAGCGACGGTAATCTGATCGAGATCGATGAGCACTTCTCTATCTTCGATGGATAGATTTGAGGAGACCAGGCTTACACCATCAAGCTCCGCGGTAATGCCAAATGATTTACAGAGACTTCCGGGAAATCTGGTCATATCCCTTGTGTTAAAAACTTCTCCTTCAAAATTCTCCTGCATTATTTCCATCCCATAAAAGGGAGTCGCTTTCCTAATGACTATTGGGCAGATCGATGATTTTTCACCAACGGCAACCGCGAGCTGGTATTTATTCTTGATGTTGAGGCTAATCAAGGCGGTGCCGGCCTTTCTGTTGTGGATGTGACTCTTTAGAGTTGGATTGATTTCAACTTCCTCAATCATGGCCGAAAGCGGTCCTTTTGATGAATTATGTACCAGATACTTCCCCAAAAGATTTCGGGCTGCGATTTGGGGTGAGAGTTGATAGAACTCTTCTTTTAATGTGCTCATAATATAATGGGTTAATCTCTATTTCCAGAGTATCGAACCCGAGCAAAGAGCAAAACCAATATTTTGTCTGAGTAGTAAAAAACCTGTGGATTGTATAAATCGATTCAAACTTGAGGTTGCGCTAAGTTAAGCTAAAATCGAGAAAGGGCAAAAGACGTTAGAACCTCTCCATAGAAACAGAAAACCGCTTGGTTAAGCGGTTTGTTCGTGATTATAAGGCAAATTTTAAATCAAGGTTCTGAAATTCTGCTCTGGCTCCCCGGGCTGGACTCGAACCAGCGACATCCTCGTTAACAGCGAGGCGCTCTACCGACTGAGCTACCGGGGAATAATCAATAAGAATATTAAGATGTTAAGAGTATTAAGAAAATTAAGAGTTTGGAGAAATGAAGTAAATCAGAGAGTACTGCGAACCTTGTTAATCATAGAAGCGACAATACGCGTGATTTGCTCGCTCTCAGATAATAGTTCTTCCAAGTGGCCATTGTCAACCATTTCCAGTTTCTTTAATATATCGAGCCAATACATCGTTTCATTCGCTTCTTTCAAAGCAATGGTGGCCGAACTAAGAAAATCTTTTTTAGAGCGATTAATCCTGGCTTCGGTCAGATTTGATCCGATTGATCCGGCCGATCTAATCACCTGATCACCCACTGAAAATTTCACCGATCCCGGCGGCAAACTACCAATTATTCTAACCACTGCTACTGTCAATCGCTTAGACCTTTCAACGATGTCATTTTCTTTTGAATATTGACAATATACCCTCCTCATATTTCCCTCCTCTTAATTCTCTTAATATCTTAATATTCTTAATATCTTTTTTAATAATCTTTCAGTCGTTTGACTTCAATATTTTCGCGAATCTTCTCCAGCGCTTTGGCCTCAATCTGGCGAATGCGCTCGCGGGTGACGCCGAATTCCTGACCGACTTCTTCCAACGTGTGAGCCACGCCATCAATCAACCCAAAACGCATTTCCAGAATCTTTTGCTCGCGCGGCAGTAAGTAATGCAAAATTTTCTGGACGTGGTCGCGCAAAAGTTGCCGTCCGGCGGAAGTCGAAGGCGAAACCGTTTTGACGTCTTCAATGAAATCACCGAGTGTGCTGTCGTCTTCATCATCGCCGACAGAAGTTTCCAGCGACACGGTATCTTGGTTGATCTTGATAATATGACGCACTTTGTCTACCGGCATATCCATTTCCGCCGCGATTTCCTCCGGTAACGGCTCGCGTCCCAAATCCTGGACCAACCGCCGCGAGATCTGCATATATTTATTGATCGTCTCCACCATATGGACGGGAATGCGAATAGTACGTGACTGGTCAGCCAACGCGCGAGTAATCGCCTGGCGAATCCACCAAGTGGCGTAAGTGGAAAATTTATAGCCCTTGCGGTAATCGAATTTTTCCACGGCGCGGAACAAACCGATATTGCCTTCCTGGATCAAATCCAGCAAAGTCAATCCGCCACGTCCGACATATTTTTTGGCGATACTGACCACCAAACGCAAATTGGCCTCGATCAATTGTTGCTTGGCCTTGGGATCATGCTTTTCATTGAGCTTGGCCAAAGAAACTTCCTGTTCGCCCGTCAGGAGCGAGACGCGCCCGATCTCCCGCAAATACATCTGAACCGAATCGGCCGAAAGGTTGGCGACATCTTCCGGATCTTCTCGGCGCACTCCGAGCAGAGTTTCCTTTTCTTCTCTTTCTTGTTCTTGTCGTTCGGCGACCGGGATGGATTTTTTTGTCTCCAGCACTTCAATGCCCAATTCATCGAATTTACCCAAAACACCTTCCAGTTTGTCGATATTGGTCTCGGCCTCTGGAACAGCCGCCAGCACCTCGTCTTCGGTCACAAAACCTTGTTCTTTCCCTTTGCTCAGCAAATAAGACAGCGTCACCGAGGGCGCCGCCATGGCCGCTTTTTTCTTTTCCAGTACCAAAAATTCTTTTCGGGATTTTTCCGTCCGCTCGGATTTCGGCTTCTTCTTGCCGGTCGGACGTTTGGGCCGCGCGATTTTTTTGTTTTTGGAAACGCGCTTTGTTTTGGAGCTAATCTTTTTCGCTTTTTTCGCGGCCGGTTTTTTATTTGCTTTCTTTTTTTTGGAAGCCATATAAATATACTTAGCGTTGATTAATTTCTTTTTCCAAATTCTGCAGCTCGGCCGACCGCCGAGAAAATTCCGAAGACCAGTGTTCGATATCATTCACCTGGCTTTTTGATTCCGCCTGAAAAATTTGCCCACTGATGTCCTGCAGTTTTTGCTTGAGATAACGCCGCTTCAGCAGGCGTAGGCAAATTCGCAATTCCGCGCTCAAGGTTTCCACATCGACATCCTGGAAATCCTGTTCCACCTGAAATACCAGCTGCTTGGCGAAAGCTTCTTCTGCCGGATCGGCTTTCTTCAGTTGCAGTAATAATTCCGCTTCTGTTTTCCAGCGCTCAGAGTTGTATTGGGTTTCCAGGCGGGAATATAATTTCCGAATTTTTTCATCAACTAAATATTCCGAATCAAAATGATCAAGGAGGTATTCCATTTCAGCCGGCAAACGGATCAGCAGTCCGAGCAGTCGGTTTTCCAGCGCCGCGGCTCCGGAAATTTTTTCGGGCGTCGCCGGATCGACCGGCGGACGCCGATCGCGAACGGGATTGGCGACAGGCAGTTTGCTGATCGACGCCTGTAGAGTATCCGTCGGAACGGCGATAATTTTAGCCAGCCGCTCCAGATAATGGTATTGCTCCACGTTATTATCAATACGCTTAATCACCGGCAATAATTCCGCCGCCATTTTTTTCTTGTCAGTCACCTTGGCCGGATCGCGCCCGCGTCGAGCCGTCTCAAAAAAATACTCCATAATCGGCCGCTGGTCGGCAATCGCCTGTTTCCAAGCCGCCGGGTTTTTTACCGCCAGATCTCCCGGATCTTTTTCCGCCGGCAATTTAATGACCGTGACGTTAAATCCGCGCTGTAAGGCCAGATCTATCCCGCGCCGAGTGGCCAGATCACCAGCCAAATCCATATCGAAGGCCAGGGCGATATTCTTCGTATAACGTTTCAGAAGTTCCAGATGCCCGTCAGTCAGAGCCGTGCCGGAAGAAGCTACGACGTTTTTCACTCCGCTCTGATGAGAAGCCAGAATATCGGTGTAGCCTTCCACTATAATGGCCTGTTGCGCCGTCCGAATGGCCGAGCGCGCCGCCGATAAGCCGTATAAAATCCAACTTTTATGATAAATTTCGGTTTCGGGCGTATTCAGATATTTGGCTCCCTGATCGTCGTTCCGTAAAACGCGGCCGCCAAAACCGACCACATCGCCGTGCACATTTTTGATCGGAAACATCAGGCGCCCGCGGAAACGATCATAATATCCGCCGCGGTCTTTACGGACCGTCAAACCGGCCGCAAAAATATCATCATCGGTATAATTACGTTTTTTCAAGAAAGTACTGAGAATATCCCAGGAATTCGGGCTATAGCCGATAGAAAATTCCTCGATCGTCTGGGCATTAAATTGCCTTTTGGCAAAATAATCCCGGGCTATTTTGGCTTCATGACTTTTCAGAAATGCCTGGTGAAAATATTTTGCCGCGAGGTTGTTGATCTCGTATAATTTATTTTTGCGCGACCAGGCTTCGGGATTGCGCGGTTTAATTTCGATCCCTGCTTTTTGAGCCAGCGTGCGCAAAGCCTCACCGAATTCCATCCCCTCTTTTTCCATAATAAAAGTAAAAATGTCGCCGCCCTTCCCGCAACCGAAACAGTGCCAGATCTGCTTGTCCGGGCTGACCATGAAGGATGGAGATTTTTCTTGGTGAAAAGGACAAGGCGCCTTGAAATTAGTGCCGGATTTTTTGAGCAGCAAGTACTCGCTGATGAGATCAACGATATCGAGGCGCTCTTTTATTTGGTCGCGTTCGTCCATCGATGGGTCTTTAGTCTTTGGTCTATAGTCTTTGGCCCGAAATAACAAAGGCTAAAGACCAAAGACAAAAGACTAAAGACTTTAGAATAAAATAATCGCCAAAATCACCAGCACGATGACCGGGATCAAGAGCAGTCCCCAATTTTTTAGTAAACGCGGCATTAATTAGTCGTTAGTTGCTATTCGTCGGTCGATGAATCGTATCTGGCCGTGCCAGATGAAGTCTCGATCGATTAATCGTGTCTGGCAGTGCCAGACAAAGCTCGGTCGATGAATCATGTCTGGCTGTGCCAGACGAAGCTCGCCTCTGGCGAGCGTAGTCTGGTCGGGGATGAGGGACTGACTACGCTCTGCTGCGCAGAGCTTCGTCAGTTAAAATTCGCTTCCATAAAACAGCTTTCCCGGAACCCGCTTTAAAATATTTCTCCAACTTTCTAGCGGTATACTCTCGAGGAACGGCGATATATGCAATTACTTTCCACGGGCGTTCTGCTTTCGTCGATATATTCAACCCAGCATTATGCTCGGAAAATCTTCGTGCAAGATTGTTTGTCGAACCAATATAAATCCGATTAGTCTGGCAACTTTTTATTATATAAACAAACCACATTTCCCCTCCTATTTTAGTTGATTGTCTGGCCGTGCCAGACGCCTGCCTGCCGGCAGGCAGGAAGCTCGCCTCTGGCGAGCGTAGTCTGGTCGGGGATGAGGGATTCGCACCCTCGATCTCCTGCACCCCATGCAGGCGCCTTGGGCTACTGGGCCAATCCCCGACTACGCTTGTGCTTCGCACAAGCTTCGTCGGGCGGGCCCGCTAAGACCCGTCCGACGAATGGAAAATACCAAATTGTAAAATTGATTCCTGTGCCTGGCCGTGCCAGACGCCTGCCTGCCGGCAGGCAGGAAGCTCGCCTCTGGCGAGCGTAGTCTGGTCGGGGTGGTGGGATTCGCACCCACGATCTCTGCGACCCGAACGCAGCGCCTTGGACTACTGGGCCACACCCCGACTACGCTTGTGCTTCGCACAAGCTTCGTCAGGCGGGCCCGAATCGAGGCCTGACCAAGGAAGCTCACACGAAAATCGTTACTCTAATTGTAAAATTCGTTTTAGGATATTAAGAACCTATTGGCCGCAGGCCATACGAAGCCTTGAGCGTAGCGAAAGGCGAAGTATGGCCTGCCAGACGAAGCTCGCGAAGCGAGCGTAGTCTGGCGGAGAGGGTGAGATTCGAACTCACGAGGCCTTTACAGACCTACGGCTTTTCGAGAGCCGCGCCTTCAACCACTCGGCCACCTCTCCAAATAGTATTTGGTCACTTGTCGTTGGTCTTGTGAAGACCATCCATCTTTTTACCAACTTCTTAACAATTTGGCACTACCATAACACCAAAATAGCCTGAAGCAACTGTTTAGGCCGCGTGGCACAGTTTAGCACTGGAAATTAAATACGTCTACCTTTTTACACAGTAAAACAGGCTTTGTGTCAAAACAACTCTAATTTCTAATATAGCCGCTAAACTAGTCCTGAATGTTTACAATTTGGGCATTTTCCACCCGATCACCTTCTGCATGTGGATCAGATATAACGGTATAAATCGTCGGCACTGCAACCGGATTGGCGGTGCCAGCCGGAGGGTAATACTCCAACTGCACTTGATAGCATTGTATCCCCAATGAAGCCGATACCATTGGACATTTTGTTTGATCAGCCACGTCACTCATACCAGTAACCTGAATACAGCCGACATTATTGGTGAAAAAGTCGGTGAAGTTCTGCTTGGTTGTACCGGATTGTGAAGAATATCGAGCCAGCGCATCATCAGCCAGCATGGCGAAAGCCGTGTCATAATTTTTGTGATCAATCGCGTCAAAATACTTCAGCAATGCTTGGTGCAACGCATTGGAAGAACCGTAGCTTGGCTTGGTCAATTTACAAGCAGTGTCGGTCGGCGAGACAGTAGCCGTAGGAGTTAGAGTGGCTGAAACTTCGACTTGGTTCCCGCTCGTGCCGGCGGTTTCATTGGCCGGACGAATCGAGTCCGTCGTATTGTTTCCGACAGTGCAATTACAACCGGCACCGGTCATAACAAAAATCAAAGCCAAGCCTAGGATAAAGGTCGCGACTACGCTTCCTTTGTTTTTAATTTTTTTCATAATTTTATTTTTATTGATAAAATTTGATCTGCCGATAATCAACCGGCGGAGGGTTTTTCTTTTTGGCGAATAATTTATTCATTGTTACTAGCGTACAATGATTTCTTCTTCGGCGCTTTTCAGCGAAACGATACTGTCTTGATTGAACGCGATGTGATTATCAGAGTCCGCTCCGCGCACAACTTTGATATAAAGCTCGTCATTCTGGCCGATCAGCAAATGCGGGACATAGAATTTACCTTGGCAAGTATATCCCACCGGATCACTGGCGGGCGAAATATTGGGCAAAGTAATAATTTGTTTCTCCAGCATACTGGGATTGTCTTTGTTCGACGGCAAGCCGTAATAAACCGTAAACTTGGCGTCAAAGCCACGTCCCCCGCTGGCTCGATTGGTCGCCAAAGCTTCCATTTCCACTTCAATCAAAGAACCGGTTGCCGGAATACCTTTTAACGTCCATTCCGCAGATTGCTTTAGCGCCGAATCTCGCAACCAATACCAGCCACTGATCGGATCGCCGGTGGAAGAAAATGTCAAAACGTTGTTGGTTTTGTTGGTCGTCACCACGGGAGTCGGGGTCGGCACCACCGCGGCGGTCGTCTCGAACTTTTCTATCTCATTGACCACATCGCGCAACGAAATTCCGCCTTCCCGTTTGACACAGCCGCTGAACGCGACCAGGGCGAAAACAAAGATAAAAGCAATCGCTAAGAACTTTTTCATGTTGGTATTTTTAATTTTAAATACTGTCAAAATAATTGCGGCCGATCACAGAGGTGCGATCGGGAGGTCGCTTAATTTCCAATCGAACTTTCGGCCGTCAAGATATTCCAGAGACGCCCACCACTCTTTATCGGTCGTTGTGAAATCCGTGTTCCAGGCCGCTCCGCCTTTGGCGGATTCGACTTTTATTTGATGCGACCCCGCCGGCAATTTGAGCGGCAATTGCTTCCAATCAAGCCCCGGAGCCGGCACATCGATACCCGCTCCCACCTCAATTGAGGAACCATATTTGAAATTTTCGTCCACGATCACTCGATCATCAAGCGTAACTATTAGGTCGACCGGATCAACCGAGACGCTCCGATTACGGATCATCAGGGTCAAGCGATTGACCGGCTGAGCCGGGTCAGACGGGATGTTTTCATCGGCCGAAGCGAGCAAATCAGAATTATCTATATCAGCCTCTTCCATCGGCTGGAGAGCTTCCGGCAAAACCGAGGAAGCTTCGGCGGAAACAGGCTCCGGCGCGTCGGCCGATTTTTTGTCGTCTGATTTGGGCCACCAGATCAAAACCGCCACCAAAGCAATAATCACTAGCGCGAGCACAAAAATCAAAATTAATAAGCGTCGCTTTATCGGGGAGGAAGAAATGGCCGGCGTAGTCATTATTTTTTTATCGCGTTAGCCGTTTTACCGCTCCCGGACAATTTAGTTTTGGCAATTACCGGAACATTTGGAGTGACCATGAGCGCGTTTTGCTTTTCCGATGATTTGCTTTTTTGCAGAATCGGAGCAATAAAAGAATTTTGCTTCAATTTTGATTTGGCGTTGAGATAATCAATCATCATCCCGGCAATATCGACGCCGGTTACCATCTGACTAGCCGCGAAAGGACAGGGGAAATTAACTTCCGCTAAATGGAAACGGCCGTCCTGAGACACCAAAATGTCCACCCCGCCGAATTCCAGCGACAGGACATTGACCGCCTCGATGGCGACTTTTTCGATTTCCGGAGAAAACTTTTTGGCGGCGACAATACGTTTGGCTCCGACATTGGAGCGAAAATCGCCGCGGGCTTTTTTATAGCTGATACTGTCCACCACGCGATTGCCCAAAATCGTGATCCGAGCCTGCTCGGCGTGCTCGATAAATTGCCGCATGATATAGGCCGTATCCTGATGGCGCTGGCATAAATGGTCGCAGACGGAAACCAGCGATTCAAAAGAATCGACTTTCATCACGCCCGTCCCGCCATAGCCGCCCAGCGCCTTGATGATGATCGGAAAACCGCCCAAATGATTGACGTAATTGCGCAACAGTCGGCGATCGGTAGTAATGTCGAAAATAGTTTTGATAATCGGCAATTTCTTTTTTTGGTGCAAAATCGTCGCCTCCAAAGACTTTTCCGCGTCATTGAACTCCTGCATGGAAATCAATTGCGAGTGGAAAGTGACGCACTTGGAATCCAATAAAATCTTGGCTAGCTTTATGGCCCGAGGGGTATCGGAAGAACGGTACATACCGTCGGTATTTTTGATCCGGTAAAGTTTGCTGAAATCGTAATCATCCGCCTCGACAATTACCATTTCTATTTTCCGCTTTTGGCAAGCTTTGGCCAAAAATTTTTCAGTGGTGGGATCCGTCCCCTTTCGGGCAACGATCAAATGAAATTTATCCATGGATGTATAACCGGCTGGTGTTATCGACACGCCAGATTAATTGATCAATGATGCGAATTTTAACACGCATAAAATAAAACACAAGGATATTCCGGACGATTGTTCTTGCTCGGGACTAATTAATTCCGGATTCATGAATTAATTATGAAAGATAATGCTATCCATAACTGTGTAATAAAAATCCTGTATCGTGGGCTCGGGAATCGCCATCAGCACTTCATTGGGCATGTCGCCGTTAGGATGAAAGAAAGCATAAGTCAGGCCGGCATGTTCTTTGAAAGTCTGACCCATGAACATCGGCTCGCTCTGCGCCATCGCCAATTGTGACGCGGTGTAAGCCGTAATCGTGAAAAGAGGCACCCGGCCCAGGCCGCACATTCCGCCATCATAACTGGCATCAGACAATCTATAACAATAATTATACGAAGCGGTCGCTCCGGGAGACGGCAAATAATCAACAAAGGTTTTATCCGCCATGGCCGTTCCGACATATACCGAGAAAATCCCGTCCGGTGCCATGGCCCGCCCCGTCATGTCATATCCCGGCATAATCGGAGTCGGAGTAATGACCGGGGTCGCAGTCACCGCCGGCGTGGATGCCGACGAGGCGGTCAGCGTCGGGGTCGCAGTAACAGTCACCGTAACCGCCGGTGTAGCAGTCGCGGTGAAATTAACCACCGGCCGAGCAACAGACATCTGCGAAACCACCAGATAAACAATTATGCCTCCCGCCACGGCCAAACAAATAGCCAGTACAATAATCCAAGTACGATTATTTTTTGGCGGCGGAACCGGAAAATTTGCCGGCGGAGTATTGATCGGCGGAACAGGCACGACCGGAATGTAATTTGACCGTTGGGGAGAATTCATATATTTATTTTTAATAACCTAAAAAGCTGATCTTCGCCCGCATCATCTTCTGATAAAAAGTTCTTTCCGCTTTATTAGGATCGGCTTCAAAGACAACGTCATCCAGACCTTCCCAGAAAAAGAACCAGCCGGCCGGCTCCAAGACTACCACCAAAAAGCTCAGAATGAAAAATTGCTCGGTAAACAAAAAAAGTAGCCAGGTAGCCACAAGCATCAAAACTAACCCAACCACCACAAAAGATAAACCCCGCCGCACTTTTTTCTTTCGTTCATTTATCAAGCTGACGGCTCGCTGATGAAAATATTCGTGCAGGCGTTTTTTGATCACGTTTTCCGCCGTCTGATTACGGACACCATGCGGAATCATAAAATTCAGTTCAAACTCCCCTTCCCCCCGATCGACCACCGCTTTGCGCGCTTCGCGCAAAAAATCATCGGAAATCGAACGCTCGTGCATGCCGCGCGGATCAAAATCGGAAAAAATATGGGTGTAGCCCTTAAGGAGCATACTGACTTCGGAAACTTCCAACAACTTCTGCTTGGGCGCTTTTTCCAGATTTTCCAGCGATTTTGACAAATTGTCTTTGGGGTTGAACATGAGGTAAATTACAAATTAAATTGATCTGATTCCTCATCCTGGGCAGTATCGCACTTGGGCCCGACCTCTATCATATATTTTACACGAAAAAACCGGTTTGATGAAACTATTCGGTAATTATCGCTAGGATAACCACCGCCACTACCGCGACCGCCAAACCGAACCATTGGTGCCTTTGCAATTTTTCCTTGTTGATTATCAGGCCTAAAATGGCGGCAAAAGCGATGTAACTTTCGCTGATCCCGATGACCAAAGCAATCGGCGCGAACAAAACACCGGCGCCATAAGCGATCCAAGCCAAATTATCAAAGATACTGACGGCCAAAATCAGCTTCTTTGATTGCCGCCAACCTTTCGAAATATCCCCCAGCCGCTTGGTAAAAAACAAATAAAACAACGCCACCACGGCGATGAAGACGCTCAAGAACCAATTCATGACCAGCGGATCGGTCGCCCGCGCCCCGACGCCAAATAAAAAGTTCACCACTCCCATGGCGGCAGTCGCGATCACCGCCAACCATACGCCCTTTTCCAAATGAAGTTTCTTAAAAATTTTCAGCCCTTTGACTGAAACTAAAAATATTCCGACCAACAGCGTCACAATCAAAATCGTCGGCCAGAATCCCAATCCTTCTTGCAGTAAAAAACTGGCCAGGAGCACCGTAATCGGCACTTCCAAGGCGTACACCGGCTCGATCACCGACAGTTTTCCGACTTTGAGCGCTTGAAATTCAAACAAAGCGGCAAACAACATCACCCCGCTGGTGACCAAGAGAATGATTAACTCGGACGGATGACGCACCAAATCACCGAGAATCCCCCAGACAAAAGGCAGCAAGAAAAAGGAGCCAAACGCGGTGATATAAAAAAGCGCCACCCAATTGCCAAATTTACGGGCGCTCCTTTGGATCAAAAAATCTCCAATACCCCAACAAAACAGCGCCAAGACAGCAAACAAAATTCCCCACATACTATTTGGATATCATTTTTTTAATCTGCGGTCGGTCCAGTTTCCCGGAATTCCTTATCATACTTCGCATCCATTATCCACATCACGAAAGGCGCCGATAAACAGATCAAATTGCTATAGACCGGCCAAACAAATGACATCCCGATGGCAACCAGGGCCAGTATGGGAATAACTAACAAACGCCAGCGCAATTCCTTCCTTGCCAGAGGATTGAATTCACCGGCGAGAAAATGTTTTTTTTCGGCATATGACCAAATCGCGAAATAAATTAATCCTACACAAAGAATATTAATGTCGAACAATATACCGGCCAATTGGAAATTCAGATACTCTCCCATCAGATCCGTGGTAAAAGGAATGAAAATGACAAAAATTAGCGAAAGGAAATTGAGCCACAAAAACCTGTTATCAACTTTTATCAATAAATTGTATTCTTTGTGATTAGTAATCCAAAAAACTGCCAAAAGCAAAAAGCTAAGACCATAAACCAAAATCTGTGGCAACAAATCAATCAAGCGCGTGGAAAATTCGGAATTGGTAGCCAATTGGCCGTACTTTGGAATATCGATTGTAACCACCAGCAACGTCAAAGAAAAGGCATAAATAGCATCGACCATGTCTTTAGTTCGATGTGAACTCATGAATGATCTTTGGTCAGACGGTTTCTTTTCGGCGTCCATGGAGATTGTTAGATTATTTTAGATAAAAAATCTGCTACCAAGAGATGTTGTACGTGCAAGAATCCGCTCCCTGTTTACGACATGGCTTGGTATCATCATGCTGGACCTGAACCAAAAAAGCATCGGCCGGTTTGAAACGCTGAGCCATGGCTTCAATGATACCACGATCAAAATCGCAGGGATAAGGATTACCGCATACCAGACGGGCTGATTTTTCTCCGGTCTTCGTAAAAAGATAATGCCCGATTTCTCCCTGGCGATGATTCAAGTGATAAGCGACATCAATTGATTTTAGCGCGTCCTCAATTGTTTTTATGGATGGTGGGAATTGGGCACTCTCGGGAATTTTCAGTCCAATGGCATGGATAGTGGATTCCCCGATCTTTTCATAGATTTCCTTAAAAGAATCCAAGAAAGCCTGCTGATTATACCAACCATCCGGCTTGATATCCGTCAGTCCGTGACGAGCCAATATCTGAACGGCCGATTTCTGGAAACTGGCCATTCCTTTAAGAATAGAAAGGATTGATTGCCCATTAACTTCGACTCGAGGATCGATGGCTTTGAATTGAGACATGAAATTTTATTTTTAATTTTATTTATCGAGCTGGCCGATAATCACGACATAATTCTGGCCGTATTTTTTCGCGCATTTGGGACAAGTGGTATACCACATGAACATCTTTTTGATCTCAAAACCTTTTTGCTTGGCATAACCGGCAAAATCTTGGCACCATTTACCGGTATCACTAAAATCACCTTCATAGACTCTACTGCAAAATTTCCCAGACAGAGTGGTATTTTCAGCTCCGATAATTTCTTTATCGACCGCCAGATATAAATCCATTCGCCAGGACGAAACGTGATCGGACAAACAGAGAGCATCGACAAACTTTCCCCCGCCTTGTTCAACTTTTTTGGTAAGTTCAACCATCATCGCGCCGAAATTCATCGGGATGTTAAACGCCGTACGCACTTTGCCTTTGATAAATTTTTTGTCTTTCCATTCAAAAACTTTATCTTGCCAGGGAGCGGGATTAAACCGCGGGCAGCATTCTTTTTTTTCGCTGGGCATAAATTTAGTCTTTAGTTTTTGGTCTTTGGGTAGAGACGAAAGACCAAAGACGGCTGTTATAATATTTTATCTATAAAACCGGCGGCTAATCTCAGCAAGATCAGTTGCGTCGACCGCGGCCTTGATAGCGCGCCGATCGGCGACCATAATGGTAATCCGAAGTACTGGGAGCCGGCCGCTGTCCGCGAAAATATTTTTGGGCAGGCTTATTCCCCGACATGAATTTCGGCTGGCGCTTGCCCGGCAATTCCGGCACGGGAGAAATCGGCAAAGTTTTTCTGATCAAGCGTTCGATATCATGCAATTCTCGGCGTTGTTCCGGCGTCACCAATGAGATAGCATGGCCGGCCACTCCGGCTCTGGCCGTCCGCCCGATCCGATGCACATAATCTCCGGCATCGTCCGGCAAATCGTAATTTATAACCAATTCAATCCCGGTGACATCGATCCCGCGGGAAGCGATATCGGTGGCGATGAGCACGCGGTATTCGCCTGATTTAAATCCGGTCAACGCCGCTTTGCGCTGAGACAAAGAACGATTGGAATGAATTTCGACGGCGCTGTGATGCATCGCTTTGACGGATCTGGTCAAAGCCTTGGCGCCATATTTGGTTCGAGTGAAAATCAGGGTCGGACCCAGATATTGCTGCAATAATTTATCTACCAATCTGGTTTTGTCCGGTTTGGGAATGATAAATATTTCCTGACTGAGATTCGCCGCGACGGTACCGGTGGGCGCGACCTCAATCCGGATCGGCACTCTCAAAAAACTGGTCGCCATTTTCATGATCTCCGACGCCAGCGTGGCGGAAAAAAGCATAGTTTGGCGCTCCGCGGGTAATTCCCGGAAAATCTTTTTTATTTGCGGAGCAAAACCCATATCCAGCATCCGATCGGCTTCATCTAAAATAACTATTTTCGTGTTCCTTAGGTTGGCCGTTTTTTGCTGAAGGTGATCATTGAGCCGGCCAGGCGTGGCGATGATGACATGAGGCTTGCGATTAAGCGCCTGGATCTGGGGACGAATGGCTGTGCCGCCAATCAAGACCGCGGTGCGCAGACCAAAAGCCGAACCGATTTGGTTTAAGGCCTCATCGATCTGCAGAGCCAGTTCGCGCGTCGGTAATACTACCAGACCATTGCCTTTGACCTGGCTGAGACGCTGAAGCAAAGGAATCCCGAAAGCCAGAGTTTTGCCCGTCCCGGTTTGCGCCACGCCAACCAGGTCTTTGCCCTGCAAAGCCACCGGTATCGCTTGGCGCTGGATGGGAGTGGGAATTTGATAATTTAATTTTTCGAGCGCCTCAAGTAATCGCGGAGCGATGCCTAATCCGGAAAAACCAGTGCTAGCGAGCGGTGTACTTGGATTCATAAAAATTGATTTAGCGACAAATTATTAATTATAGAGAAACAGGATAAAATTACTGGGGTAATAATCGCTTGTTTCGGAACGCAAATCCAGAACCAGTCTTTAGGTAATTCTCGAACCGACGAGCTGTTAATCGGCTAGGAAAAACACAGAACCAAATCAATCTAATCGGCCTTAAATCCTTCGTTGCCAGGCATTTTCCAATTCTATGTTCGGTAATCCGTCTTCGTAAATCTGGAGTTGAACCGGTATAAATGGTTCTACAAACCGTTTCCAAAAGATATACGTAATACATTTTCCCTCCTGCTATTATTGTCCCCCCTCGCTCCGCAACGGAGCTTCGGGGGACACACTTCGCGTGATATTAATTAATCTGGCGATTTAGTTATGGCCATCAGGCCACACGAAGCCCCGAGGCATCCGAGGGGCGAAGTGTGGCGGAGAGGGCGAGATTTGAACTCGCGGTGCCTTTCGGCACACACGCTTTCCAAGCGTGCGCACTAGACCACTATGCGACCTCTCCGAGAACGAAACTCAAAGTTAAAATTTCAAGATTTAAAAGAAACTAAAAATCTAAAAATTAAATACCTTAAAGTATCTTCGTTGGGTATTTTACCTATTTTGTTATTATTTGTAAACCCATTTTCGCTTACTTAAGCCTTATCTGCTATAATTGAAATATGGACAATTATGGTGCGACAATTCATCTGTTTTGCCCCAGGCTGGTTCGGGAAGAGTGGGATCAGCAGATCCACCAGTGGGACAAAAAACCATTCTATGCCCTGCCCTACCGCAGTTTTTTCGGACTGCCGACCGATCTCGCTCGCCGGACAGCCGCGGCCGTAAATCTATTATCGCAACGCGGATTGCTTGATAGCGTCCCGATTAATTTCGCCGTCAACGAACAATCCTTCGGGGGTACTCTGCTGATTGCCCTGAATCGCAACGTGAAAGATCTGGAAACCAGAGCCGTCAGCGGGAAATTCATGTCTTTCTTTTTTGAAGGAAAATATACCGAACGCTCGCACTGGATCCGCCATGTCTATCGCTACGGCCGAAACAACAATTTAAATTTCTCTGAACTCCATATCTGGTATGCCTCCTGCCCGACCTGCGCGAAAAAACAAGGCTACGCGCAAGTGGTGATTTTCGGAAAAATCGTTTAAAAAATGTAGGGGCGTCCGGCCGGACGCCTCTACCAAAAATGGGGCGACCTCGAAAGGTCGTCCCATTTTATATTGAACCGGATCTAAAATCTCTCGATCGTCCGGATCTGCGGACCGCCGCCTACACCGGCGCCGGTCAGAATTTCCGCGCGACCAGTATTGTTCAAATCGGCTGCCGATACATTTACTCCCCCGCGGAAAGACTGGGTGTAGGGGAAGAAATTGACAGTCAGCGCGTTGCCGCCCCATTTGAAAGCCCGCACGTGCGGACCGCCGCCGATACCGGCACCCGTCACGATATCCGCCGTCCCGTCGTTATTCACGTCGCCGACCGCCACGTGAGAGCCGGCGGTGGCATACGGCTGAAATTCGCTGATGACTTTGTAATCGGAAGTCCGGAAAACACGAACCAAAGAAGTGGAACCCGGACCTTCACCGACGACGATATCTTGTTTGCCATCGCGATCAAAATCAGCGCCGGACGCCACGAAAGCGCCTTTGCGGATCTGATTGGAAAAAGCATAAAATGATTTCACTTCGCGTCCGACCGGGCTGAAAACCCGGACCCGCGGCGTGCCGGCTGATCCCGGGCCGGTAATAATTTCATCCCGCCCGTCGCCATTCACGTCCCCGGCGGCGACATACGCGCCCACCGGCGCCGTGCCGTAAGCGTTCCATTCGCCGATCAAGACAAATTCGCCAGCATCCAAATCAGCGTTGATAGTCTTGACCCAGCCTTCCAGCCCCTGTCCTTGGCCGACAATAATTTCATCTTTGCCGTCGCCATCGACATCACCGGTCGCGACATTCACGCCGCTACGGGAAGTGGAACTGAAAGCCATGAATTGGCCGAGCAAATTATAGTCTTTGTCAAAAATGCGCACCTGCGGACCGCCGCCCTGTCCGGCGCCGGTAATAATCTCATTCTCGCCATCGCCATTCAAATCGCCGGTCGCGACATTCACGCCGCCGCGGAAAGCGGAATTATAAGCCATCAGGCTTTTGCCTGAAACCACCGTGCTGGTTTTGGTGGTAGTGGTGGTTTTAGTGCCGGTCTTGGTATCGGTGGTTTTAGTCGGAGCGTCAGCCGGGATTTCCACCGAAACGACATTGCTCGTGCCGACATTGCCGGAACTGTCGCGCACCGACATGGCGACGTAATAAGTATGTCCCCGTTCCATCCCGATACTGCCGTAATAAACGCGGAGTGAAATTTGATCGCGATCGGAAATCGCGATACCGGAAAAATTATCGGGGTAGTTTGGCGTTGAATCGGTTTCCGAAACCGCCAATTTGTAATATCCGAAATCCGCGTCCGTATTTTTCGTCCAGGTGAAAATCAGCTCGTAGTCATCCATCCGATCATAAGAAAACTCGACCGGTGTCGGCGGAGTGGTATCGCCGCTACCGCAAGTCGAACAGGCGCGGCTTATTCCCGGAGTGAGCCCCAGGATCGTCGCGAACGCGGCGACAAGCGCCAGACTCGCCATTAGTTTTTTCATGGTTTTGCTTTTAATTATTAATTTTAGCTTCTAAGTATTGTAATATAACGCCAACGTCAAGTCAAAAATAAAGAAAAAAAATCGATTTCCGTCCTCTCGTCCCCAAATAAAAACGAGCCTGTCCGGAGACAAACTCGTTGTTGCGCCAAAACCAAGTTACCGGTTATTCTCATCGCGATGAGGTTTCCTGGATCTTGGATTGGGCTCTTGCTGCCTGAGCAGCGAGGGTTTGATCCGAACAGCCCCGAAGTCCCTCAAATCTTTTTCGTCTTCGACTTTTTCATCCCACCAATTCTTAACACTTTCATCTCTCTCTCGCATAACCATTCCTTTCTGCCTGCAATTTGGGCAAAATGCCCGGTTTTTAAAATCCTCCCTTAAAAATCTCGAAACTGCCAGCATAATACACTAATTAATCAATCTTGTCAATACCGACCCATAAAAAACACCGGCTAGTCAGCTGACTGCCGGTGTAAGCATCTCAAACTCAGCGTCTGATTGATCCCCGCACCCGAGAAAAATGTCGCCGAAACAATGGCGTTTTGCGATCTGTGTCCGGCACCGGCTTCTCGCGTGTCTGATCACGCGCCTCCTGTTTTAGCCGTTTTTCCTCTTTTTTGACGAGTCGCTCCAACTGAGAGTTTCGCCAATTTTGGGCAATCACACTTTGCTCCAAACTCATCGGAACATCTTGCCGATCAACCATTGAGACCTCCTGAGTTGAATGTTATACCGCGCCAATCGACACGGCTTAATCCCTCATCACCACCCCCTCGCGGTGACGAGAATTCGATACCCATCCATGCATTTATTTTATCGATTTCTCAAATTCCGTCAACCGAAAACCTCGAAGGAACGTACCTATTCGGCGGTAAAAAATAACACTTCGTCGCCGATACAATGTTAAAACACGTAATCTATAAATAAAAAAGCCCAGGAAAAATCCCGGGCAGGATACCGATCTCAAGAAGATTGAGCTTCTTCCGCCATAAGCCGGAAGTTTTCTTCAGTCGGATCATCGCGTAGCAATTCTTCGATTGGACAAAATTCGCCATCTTGAATCTGAGATTCCAACTCATCAAATTCATCAAGAGTCACATCAAATTCCTCATCATCGAGATTCCCGCGACCGTCCGTCCAGCACTTTGATTTGAAAGCAGATTGGCGTTTTTCCCCCATATGACCTCCTTGGTGGCATGGTTGTATTTTCAGATTACTCCACTCGAATCAAATGTCAACCGATTAGAATCGGCCTGGCTTTATTTTATTTCAATTACTTTTACCAAATTTTCACCCTCGGTTTTATCTTTTTTCACTCCGTCCACAAAAACCACTTTATCTCCAGGTTTCAGGCGATAGGTGCGGGCCAGACAGGAATGCAAATGCGGAGTCAGTGAATTAATACTGACAATATCCGCCATCACGATCGGATCCACACCCCAAATCAAATTCAACTGGCGTTGGATTTTTTTATGGGAAGTAACGGCGACAACCGGAATTTCGGCTCGCGCTGAAGAAACCGCTTGGGCGGTCAAACCGGTCACGGTAGTGACTACTAGCGCCCGCGCCTTGATCTCGCGCGCGACCTGCGCCGAGTGGCGCGCCAAAGAGATCAAGGCTTTGTCCTCGCCCTTGATCGTCACCGGCCGGAGATCCGCCAAATTATCGTAAACACTTTTTTCCGCGTCTTTAATCACCTGACTGGCCGCGCGCACCGCTTCCACCGGGAATTTTCCCGAAGCGGTTTCGTCCGACAAGTAAATCGCATCCACGTGGTCAAAAACAGCGTTGGCCACATCGCTGGCCTCGGCTCGCGTCGGGCGCGGTGAAGCCACCATGGAAAAAAGCATCTGCGTGGCCACGATGACCGGCTTCATCAAAGCCAAAGAAACCGTGGTGATTTTCTTTTGATACTCCGGCACGGCGGTCATGGAAACTTCTGGACCGAGATCCCCGCGGGCAATCACGATCCCGTCAGAAATCCCGATAATTTCTTCCAGATGATCCAGTGCTTCGTGAGTTTCGATCTTGGCCGTAATTTTAGTGGCGGGCTTTTTCCCGGCCGAATATTTTTTGATCAGTTCGCGGAGCTCTTCGATATCTTCCGGCGCCCGGACAAAAGATAGTCCGACCCAATCGGCGTCATTGGCCAAGGCAAATTTGAGATCCTCTTTATCTTTTTCGGTAATGGTCGAGACGGAAATAGTCGTATCGGGGAAATTAAGCCCTTTATGCGAAGTCAGTTGCCCCCCGGTCATGACCCGACAGACAATATCATAGCCGTGAATGGCCAGCACTTTGACCGCCATTTTACCGTCGGCCAGCAGCAAACGCGCGCCGGGCTCCACATCACGGTGGAGATTATGATACTGCACAAAAATCTTGTCGGCCGACAAATCACGCGCCGTTTTCTTGGCGTACTTGGGATTAGTGGTAAAAACCAGCTCTTTACCCTCTACCAATTTGACTCCCTCTTCCGCAATTTCGCCGACGCGAATTTTCGGACCTTGCAAATCAACTTCAATCCCCAGCGGAATACTCAATTCCCGGCTGATATCTCGAATCAGCTCGATAATCTGGCGGTGTTCCTCATATTTACCGTGAGCCATATTGAGCCGGACCATATCCATGCCGGCGCGAGCCATCGCGGTCAGCGTTTTACGATCCCAGCAGGAAGGACCAACTGTACAGACAATCTTAGTTCTGTTCTTTATCATAGTTTTTGGAAATTCAAAATTTTAAAAATCAAAATTGAAAAGAAAATTAAAGCTAAAAGATCAAATACTGCATTTAAAATTTTTAGCTTTTAATTTCTTTTGAATTTTTAGCTTTTAATTTTTAATTTTAACCAAAGAGGCGTCTCTGGTTATTATACCGAAAGTACGCCTCTTTGTATACTGCAACAAAAATTATTGTCGCGGTTGTTGTGGTGGCTGTTGCATGCTGGAACCAAATTTATCAGCCCAATCGCCGATTAATGGCATCTTCCACATCTGACCCATAGCCGCTTTGATCAAGCCGATCAAAGCCATGATTCCAATGACCATTTCGAGAATACCGACAACCCAATACAGCGGCCAAAAAATCCAAAACATAACAGATGAGAGGATCCAAAGCGCGATCCAGATGATCGTCAAGATTGATCCTTGCTTGGCGTGAAAAGTGACGAATGAATCGTCTTTCTTCACGAAATACATGATCAAACCGATCACCGGAATGTAGCAGATCGCGCCTAAGGCCTTATTGTCTCCCCCGCCCTGTTGTTGTGGCTGTTGAGGCTGCTGCGGTTGTTGATACTGTTGTTGCCCGTTCATAGACTCACCCCCTTTCCAGAAGTAAAAAGTCAAAAATCAAAAGTAAAAAGTGGCAGTAGTCATTCTGAAACCGAGTTTCGAAACCGAAAGATCACATTTTCCTGTCCGGCTAACGGGTCAACCGCTCCACTGCCCAGATTTTATTATAGCAGATCGGCTGGAAAAGGTCGAGCAAAACGCAATGATTGACACCGGACGCCCAAGAGAATAAAATGCTATTTAATCGAAAGGAGGATCTGTTATTATGACATATCGGCGTTTTTTCCTGATCGCACTCGCTATCACCTTCATAACTACCTTCATACTTGGTGTAAATCTGGTGATTTTTGACGTAGGAATTAGCTTTACCGCCACTCCAGTAAAAACTACCAATGGCGCATTTCTACTTGTCTTTGCCGCCGGCACCATGGTCGCCAATCTCATAATGTATATCATTATCAAGCCGCAACGGTGATCAGCCTGTTCCATACCGCCTTCCGCTTAACACGGAAGGCTTTTTTATTTGCGAACTAAAAGGCGGCCCCCCGCACTCAAGTGCAATCTTTTGTAGCTTGAGTGTGGGTAGCCGCCCCTATAGTCATGGCAGGCACCCGCCGAATCGGCGGGGCCTACCCCTACAACGTTTGATTACATTCCCATATCCATACCGCCCATGCCACCCATACCACCCATTCCGCCGGCGGGAATCGCCGGGGCGGAGGCGTCTTTCTTTTCCGGAATATCGGTCACCACCGCTTCCGTCGTCAGCAACATGCCGGCGATAGAGGCCGCGTTTTGTAAAGCCGATCGGGTAACTTTGGTCGGATCGACAATACCCTTGGCAATCAAATCTTCATAAGTATCGTTGGCGGCGTTATAGCCAAAAGGACCTTTGTGCTTTTTCACTTCTTCCACCACGACTGAACCTTCCTTACCGGCATTAAAAGCAATCTGGCGCAATGGCTCTTCCAATGCTCGGCGTAAAATATTCACGCCAAGTTTTTCTTCGCCTTCAGCTTTGACGGTATCAAGAGACTTAATCGTCCGGATCAGAGCGACTCCGCCGCCGACTACAATGCCTTCTTCCACCGCCGCTTTCGTCGCCGCTAAAGCGTCTTCAATCCGGTGTTTCTTTTCTTTCATCTCGGTTTCAGTCGCCGCACCGACTTTTATCACCGCCACGCCGCCGGATAATTTACCCAGGCGCTCTTTGAGCTTGTCTTTATCGAACTGGGAATCGGTTTGCTCCAATTCTTTGCGAATTTGCAGCTCGCGCTTATTAACTTCGGCCTTTTTGCCGTGGCCGCCAACAATCGTAGTATTGTCTTTATTGGCAATCACTTTGTGGGCGCGGCCGAGCATATTCAATTCGGCATTTTCAAGTTTGAGGCCGACTTTTTCGGAAATAACTTTGCCGCCGGTCAATATCGCCATATCTTCCAACATCGCTTCGCGCGAATCGCCGAAACCAGGGGCTTTGACGGCCAAAGCGCGGAAAGTGCCGCGTAATTTATTGACGACCAAGGTCGCCAACGCTTCACCGTCAACTTCTTCCGAGATAATCACCAGATCTTTTTTGCCCGCTTGAGCTAATTTCTCCAGCAAGGGCAAAATTTCATTGACCGAAGAAATCTTTTTATCGGTCAATAAAATATAGGGGTCGTTGTAGACCGCTTCCATCTTAGCGGTATCGGTAATCATATAAGGCGAGACATAGCCTTTGTCGAATTGCATGCCTTCCACCACTTCTTTTTCCAATCCGATCGTCTGTGATTCTTCCACGGTAATAACGCCGTCGCGGCCGACCGCGTCCATGGCGTCAGCGATATGCCGGCCGACAGTTTCATCCTGCGAGGAAATCGTCGCCACTTGGGCGATTTCTTCCTGAGTCGTCACTTTGTCGGAATCTTTGCGCAATTGATCCACTACCGCTTCCACGCCTTTTTCCAAACCGCGTTTGATCGCCAGCGGATTGGCTCCGGCGGCCACATTACGCAAACCTTCGTTGACCATAATCTGGGCCAGCAAAGTTGCCGTCGTGGTACCGTCGCCGGCCACGTCGTTCGTTTTGGTGGCGACTTCTTTGACCAATTCGGCGCCGATATTTTCAAATTTATCTTCCAATTCGATATCCTTGGCGATAGTCACGCCGTCATTGGTGATGACGGGCGAGCCGAAACCCTGATCCAGAACGACATTGCGTCCCTTCGGACCGAGGGTAACTTTTACGGCATCGGCTAATTGATCGACTCCGCGTTTCAGCGCGCGGCGCGCTTTTTCGTCGAATTTTATCTGTTTGGGCATAGAATTAGTCTTTAGTCATTAGTCTTTTGTCTTTGGCTAAAGACCAAAGACGAAAGACTGTTGTTATGATTTATTTAGTCACGATCCCGATAATATCTTCCTCGCCGACAACGAGAAATTCCTGGCCGTCGATTTTGAATTCATCGGCAGAATATTTCTTGAATAAAACCGTATCGCCTTTTTTTACGTGCATCGGCAATTTTTTGCCTTCGACGGTAACTTTGCCCGGACCAGCGGCAACGACTTTGCCCTTTTCCGGTTTCTCTTTTTCGTGCGTGTCGGGAAGTACAATCCCGCTCTTGGTTTTGATGTCCGTGGTAACGGCCTCGAGGACTACTTTGTCTCCCAAAGGTTTGATGTTCATACGCTTCTTTATTTAAATTAAACGGATTTCATTAGCACTCATTATATATGAGTGCTAACCAACTTTGTATTATAGACAGATTGTGAGACCTGTCAAGAGCCAAGAAAAAGAAGATTAAAAAAATTAAGATATTAAGAGAATTAAGAACTTTAGGAGTTTGGCGTTCATATTCAGCTTGCTTTTTTAATCAACCCCTTAAAACTCTTAATATCTTAATGCTCTTAATATCTTATTCTCTTAATATTCTTAATATCTTTCCTATCGATACGCCCCCGTCAACCGCTCTTCAAACTTCGCTCGGAAATATTCACGCCGGTCGATTTCGTGAAATTTTAGCACCTCATCCGAGCGAATCACATTCGGATTACGCAGCCACTCGGGGTCGCCGCGCGCTTTCATATACTCCAATTGCCACCACTTCACCGTCTTTTCCACCCAATTCCCAAATTTTCCCCGCCAGATCAGCTCCCAAATTTTTTGCCAGACATGATCGAGCCCCGTGCCGCGCACTCGGCGCAAGGGCACGCTGTCAGTCAAAAATGTTTGGGGGAGATACTGTCGGACCCACTGATTCGCCACCCAAAATTTATCCGCCGTGCCGTCGCGATCATAAATGGGATACAACAGAGCCACCCAGTTGAACAAATACGGATCTTTCTTGAACCAAATATTTTTAGCCTGATATAATTTTTGTAAATTCAAGTGTTCATCACTGAGGAAAAAACTGAGGCACATTTTGCCGGCCACTTTTTTATGGCGCCACTGCCCAGTCAGGGCGATCAACATCGTGACCAGCAATCGTACCAGCCAGATCCGGCCGCTTTTGGCGATAATCACGACATCAATATCACTCTCGACTTTTGGCGTTTCGATCGGAAACATATTGCACAAAGCCGCCATTTTCAGAAAAGGTATGCCGCTCAGCCGGCGAATTAATTTGACGGCTTTGTTCCAACGCGGCAACGCCGTCCGGTGACGGCTCAATCTCCGTTCCACTAATTCCTCGCGCCCGCGTAAAAAATAGAATCCATCCGCAGACACAACTTTGCGTTTGAGCGATTCACGATGCCGGAAAGCCAGGAGTATTTCCGACAAGCTGAAATGCAGGGCGGATAGCCGGCCTTCGTTGTCTTGCAAAAATTTAGCCAACTCCACCAAGGTCAACGGGTAATCAAATAAATCGTAAAAAACCAAGGCCTGGATAATGCCCCGCTCCAGCAATTCGTCTTTAGAACTAAGTAATCTTGACATTTCCCTATATTATACTAGTTTAAAGGAAACTGTCATCTCGAAAGGAGGCTGTTATGCGAGATACATTGGGCCGCTTGATGCTGGCACTCGACTTGATTGGCCGAGTCGGCGACCGGTTCATCGGACGGCTATATGCGATGCGCGACCGCGTAGCGGAAGCGCTCCAGTTAAAAAAAATCATCAGAAAAGCGCCCTGGATTTTTTCTTCACTACTCTGCCCGGATCTAATCAGTGTGTCCAGAATTATTGGCGCACTATCACTTCTCATCTGGAATCCGACTATCGACTCCGGCCATGTCAAAGGCATCATTATCTGGAGCGGACTGAGTGACTGGTTGGACGGCTACATCGCCATCCGGTTGCGCAAAGCCGGCATCCAAACCTGGCGACTCAGCCGCCGGTGGCCGATGGCCACCGGCAACACTGTCGATTCGGCCGCGGATGGGCTGACGGGATTGCTGGCGACTATCTATCTGGTCATCAATTATCCTGCTCCGGCAACTTGGCTCCTCCTGGTCGCGGTCAGCCTGGAGCTGACCAAAGTTCCCGTAGCCATTCACGGCTATCGTCTGGTCAAAAAATACTGTTTCGAAGTGATCAACCCTGCCGTGATAATCCGAAAAGAGCGGATCGGCGAAGCGAAAATGCTGTGCCTGTTCGCCTCGATTATCATGATCTGGGCCGGACTGAGCTGGCCAAGCTTGTCTCTCCTTTTCATCGCCACCGCGCTGACCGGCGTCGCCATCGTGCTCTGCTACCTGACGACGGCTCGTTACATCAAGCGCTTTCTCGAAGAATTTCCGGATCTCCTCCCCCGCTGGTATAAACTGCCCAACCCGACTTTTACTTGGGTCATGCTGCTGCTCTTCGCCCAAATGAATGTTTCTCGGCGCTATCCTCCGCCACCAATCTAAAGCCCCGCCTTCTGTCAAAGAAGCACGGGGCCTTTTTCTTTTTTGATCAATAAGAGAACGCTTCCGACGCTTGATCGCGAAAATCTTCGGTTCCGGTATTTTCGATAGCGAAAACCCACTGTCCATTATTCCAAACCATGAAAGGCTCTTTCAAGGCTTCTCCGCCCAGAGTAAAACCCAGATCTGAGCCGCGATATTTTAGATAACCTCGATTATTGATTACCGCCGAATCTCGCGTACAGTTATTGCAATTTTCCGAAGCGACGGTGACTTTTTCAATCCAATTATAGGCTTCTTCCGGTGAATTGAATTTAACCGCAAAAACCTTGAAATTGCCGTAATTACCCACCGCCACTTCATCCGGCGGAAGACCGTTAGACGTGGTTGTCTGCCAATTATTTTCTACCAGCGCCGAGGGTAATAATTTGGAAGCCGCCTGATCGGACGGCACCGAGTCGTGTTTTATTACGGCGGTAGCCGCGCCGCAGCCGACAAAAACCACGACAGCCAAGATGACTATTAGAGAGATAATCAATTTGAGGTGCATTTTTGTAGTATTAAGTAAATTTGTTTTATTATACAATGGTGCGGCAAATTTAAAAAATAAAAATATCAAAGTTTAAAAGAAATCTAAAGATAAAAGTTTTTAGAAAGTCTTTTATCCTTTTGTTTTTAAATTTCTTTTAAACTTTGATATTTTTAAGCTTTAATCTTTTCTCCGCCCTATCACCTTCTGCAAATATTGTCCAGTATAACTCCGCTTAACTTTCGCCACTTGCTGGGGAGTGCCTTCGGCCACGATTTCTCCGCCGCGCTGTCCGCCATCCGGGCCGAGATCGACAATCCAATCCGCGCTTTTGATCACATCCATATTGTGTTCGATGATTAAGACCGTATTCCCTTTGTCCACTAATTTGTTCAGGACTTGGAGCAAACGTTCCACGTCAGCGAAATGAAGTCCAGTGGTCGGCTCGTCCAAAACATACAAAGTCTTGCCGGTGGAGCGCTTGGAAAGTTCCGTGGCCAATTTCACCCGCTGGGCTTCCCCACCGGACAATGTCGTGGCCGGCTGGCCCAATTTAATATAACTTAATCCCACTTCATCTAAAATTTTCAGTTTGCGCTTGAGCGCCGGGACATTGCCGTAAAATGCCAGGGCCTCGCTGACCGTCATATCCAATACTTCGGCAATCGTTTTCCCTTTATAATGAATCTCCAGCGCTTCTTTGTTATAACGTTTGCCTTTGCACTCATCGCACTCCACGTAGACATCCGATAAAAAGTGCATTTCGATCCGCACCAAACCTTCGCCGCGACATGATTCACACCGCCCGCCTTTCACATTGAAACTGAAGCGTCCCGCTTTGTATCCCCGCATTTTGGCTTCCGGCGTCTGCACAAAAAGATCGCGAACATACGTGAAAATGCCGGTATATGTCGCCGGATTGGAGCGCGGCGTGCGACCGATCGGCGATTGGTCGATAATCACCACTTTGTCGATATTCTTGATTCCTTCGATCTTTTTATGCGCCCCGGGAAGTTCTTTGGCGCCGTAAAAATCATGAGCCAACGCTTTGGCCAAGATATCGTTCATTAAGGTGGATTTGCCCGAGCCGGAAACACCGGTAATCGCCACAAATTTACCCAAAGGAATTCCGACGTCGATATTTTTCAAATTATGCTCAGTCGCTCCCTTGATCAAAAGCTTTTTACCGTTGCCGCGGTGCGGTTTCTTGTTCACCGGAATTTTTTTACGACCGCTCAGGTAGGCGCCCGTCAGCGATTTTTTGTTGCGCGATAACTCCTGGGGCGTGCCGGTGGCGACCAATTCCCCGCCGTGCTCGCCGGCGCCCGGACCGATATCGACAATGTAGTCGGCCGCCAACATAGTTTCTTCGTCGTGCTCCACCACAATTACCGTGTTACCGAGTTCTTTCAGGTTTTTCAGCGTCGTAATCAATTGGGCGTTATCTTTTTGGTGCAAACCGATCGAAGGCTCGTCCAGTATATAGAGCACCCCGACCAGGCTGGAACCGATCTGAGTCGCCAAGCGGATCCGCTGGGCTTCCCCGCCCGACAGAGTCGCCGCCGCCCGATCAAGCGTCATATAATCCAAACCTACGTCAATCAGGAATTGCAAGCGGGCGCGAATTTCTTTCAAAATCTGGGTCGCGATTTTCTGCTGGCGAGCGGTAAGTTTTTTGTTCAACTCGTCGAAAAAAACGGCACTGTTTAGAACCGAGAGCTCGGTCACTTGAATAATAGATTTGTTCGCGACCAGCACGCTCAAGACCTCCGGGCGCAATCTTTTACCTTTACAAACCGGGCAAGTATAAACACGCATGTACTGCTCGATCTCACTGCGTATGTAATCCGAATCGGTCTCGCGGTAGCGCCGCTCGAGATTATGGATAACCCCCTCAAACGACGTGGTAAACTCCCGGACTTTGCCCGGCATATCATCATCAGCATAAACCGTGAAAGTGTCGCCATTGGAACCATGCAAGACCAAATCCAGCGCCTTTTTAGAAAGTTTACTGACCGGCGTATCCACCGAAAAATTATAACGTTTGGCCAAGGCTTCCAATTGGCGCGAATACCAAGTTTGGCGAGCATTAGAACGAGACCAAGGACGAATCGCCCCTTCCGCCAGACTCAGTTTTTTGTTGGGAATAACCAAATCGGCATCAACTTCCAATTTTGTTCCAAGTCCGGTGCATTCCGGGCAAGCGCCGTGCGGACTATTGAAAGAAAACATGCGCGGCTGAATTTCCGGCAAGTTAATCCCACAATCGACACAGGCGAATCTCTCGCTGAAAAGCTTGTCTTGTTCTAAATCCGGCAGGCTGACAATCATGATCCCGTTGCCCAAATCCAAAGCCGTTTCCACGGAATCAACCACCCGCGTCCGCTCCGGATGCTCTTTGGCCCGAGCCGGTATGGCAGAAATTGCCAGACGATCCACCACGACTTCGATAGTATGTTTTTTCTGACGATCTAAGCTTTTGTTCAAAGCCTCGCTCAATTCCATAATAATTCCGTCTAATCTCACACGAACATATCCGGCCTGCTGAACTTGCTGCAATATATCACGATGTTCGCCTTTGCGATCGCGCACCATCGGAGCCAAAATTATCGCTTTGGTGCCGTCGGGCAAAGACAAAATTTTATCGGCAATCTGGCCGGGGCTTTGCGCCGCGATAGTACGGCCGCATTTTGGACAATGCGGTTCGCCGATACGAGCAAATAAAAGACGGAGATAATCATAAATCTCCGTAATCGTGCCCACGGTCGAACGCGGATTGCGAGTCGTACTCTTTTGATCGATCGAAATTGCCGGCGAGAGGCCTTCAATTTGATCGACGTCCGGCTTATCCATCAAACCGAGAAATTGTCGGGCATAAGCCGAAAGAGATTCGACATACCGACGCTGACCTTCGGCATAAATTGTATCAAAAGCCAGGGAAGATTTTCCCGATCCGGAAATTCCGGTGATAACCACGAACTTATTGCGCGGAATATCCACGTCAATGTTTTTGAGATTGTGTACCCGAGCTCCGCGGATTTTGATAAACTTGCTGTTCATTTTATATAGTTTGGCCGCTGGCAAAAATCAATTGTCAATTATATGCTACTTCGTGATTTATGGCAAGGGGGACAATTAGTCATTAAAAATTAGCCTTTAGTCTTTGGTCTTTGGTCGCGCGATGAATTTGCTAAAGACTAAAGACCAAAGACTAAAGACCATCTAAAGCCCCTTTATTATTCTCTCTTCCCTGCTATAATATGAAGTAATTATGCGACTATTCAACTGCATTCTAAAAATAACTATAATTACCCTGATAACTGCCTCCCTGGGCGGTGGTTTTGCTATTTCAACCGGCGCGGCCAGCGTGATTGAGCAAAAAAAAGCAGAGATAAAAAAACTGGAAACTAAAATAACGACACAGAAGCAGGAAATCGCCGAACGCGAAGCCAAGGATTTTAGCCTGGACAACTATCTGGCCAAACTGCAAATCCAGCTGGCAGCCAACGCCAATGAGCAAAATGTCATGAAAGAACAAGTGGCACTGACCAAATTGGAAATCGAGGACAAAGAAGAATCGATAAAACAAGAAGAAACTTCCCTGCGCTATCAAAAAGAAATTCTGGCCAGCTATCTGCGCGAATTGAACCGATTTGACCGGACGAATAAAATGCTCAAGCTTTTTGACACGAAAAATTTTTCCGATTTTTATCGCCAGCTCAATTTCACAAAAATCCTTAACGACAAAACCGCCACCGCCACGTCGGAAATCAAAGACGCCCGAGACAATTTGGAGCTGGATCGCGATGTTTTAGTGAACAAAAAATTAGAACAAGAAAGCGCTCTGGCTACTCTCAAAGTCTACGAAGCGGAAGCCGATCGCGCCCAAAAAGAATACCAGCTCATGCAATCCCGCAATGCCAGTGAAATCAAAAGTCTAAATGATGTCATCGCCAGCACCACCGACCAACGCAACCAACTCCAACAGGAACTTTTTGCCTTGACCAGTGAAGGCCAATCAATAAAATTCGCCGAAGCGGCTAAATACGCCCGTTTCGCCAGCGCCAAAACCGGTATCCGGCCCGAATTGATTATGTCCGTGGTAAAACAAGAAACGGATTTCGGAAACAATGTCGGCACCGGCACCTATAAAAATGATATGAATCCGAACCAATGGGATGATTTCGCCAAAGTCTGCTTGTCGCTCGGCCGCTCACCTGAAGCAACACCGGTCAGCGCCCGACCCAAAAGCTATAGCGGCTGGGGCGGCGCGATGGGTATCGCCCAGTTTTTGCCCGGCACTTGGCTGGGTATTGCCGGTGAAGTGGCTGAAATCACCGGGCATCAGCCGGCCGACCCCTGGAATCCGACGGATGCTTTTGTGGCGGTGGGCGTAAAATTCCAAAAGATGGGCGCGTCCAAAAGCGATCGCAACAGTGAATGGGAAGCGGCCGGGCGTTATTTTGCCGGCGGGAATTTCAAAAAATTTCCCTGGTACGGCGACAATGTCATGAAACGCGCCGATGTCTACGCCGAGCAATTGAAACAAATTCCCTAATCAAGTAACAGGGAACAAATACCAGGTAACAAATTGGAAATGAATCATTCTTATTTGTTCCTTGATACCTGTTACTTGTTACCTTTTTGCATCATGTTCCGCGATTTATCTAAAACCCTCCCCGCTTCTCCCGGCGTTTATTTATTCAAAAATAAGGTCGGGCGGGTTTTGTATGTGGGCAAAGCGAACAATTTACGGGAGAGAGTGAAGTCATATTTTCAACGGCCGATGGAACTGGAACCGCACAAGCAATTGATGATGCCGCAAGTCAAACGAATCGATCACCTGGTGACCGGATCCGAAATCGAAGCCTTGTTGCTGGAAGCGAATTTGATCAAAAAAAATCGTCCCAAATACAACATCCTTCTTAAAGACGATAAAAGTTATAAATACATCAAGATCGACTATTCCGTCGATTTTCCAAAAATATATTTTGCCCGTCAGCCACAGCCCAATAAACCGGCGCGGGCATTACGGCACGCGACGGAGCGGCCCCGGGATCTGTATTTCGGCCCTTTTACCGACGGCTATGCCGCCAATCAAGCCCTGGAACTTATGCGCCAAGTTTGGCGCTGGCGCTCATGCGATCGTGATATCCCCTATGACGGCTCGAAGCATTATCGCCAGCCCTGTTTGTATTACCACATCAAACTCTGTTTCGCCCCATGTCTCAATCGAATCAGCCGAACCGAATATGAACGACTGATCCGGGACGCGATCGAATTTTTAAAAGGCCGAAGCCCGGCGCTGATCCAGAAATTGCAAAGCGAAATGCAAATTCTGTCTCGGCAACACCATTACGAAAAAGCGGCCGTCAAACGCGACCAGATTGCCAATCTCAAAAAAATCACCAGCCAGCGCCAAAGCTTGGACGCCCGGACGGAGCAAACCGCCGCGCAATGGATGGCCAAAGAAGCACTCGATTCCCATGATGCTTGGCGACAGCTCAAAAAAGTACTCGGACTGAACGATCTGCCGCGGCGACTGGAAGCTTATGATATTTCCAACATTCAAGGCACGGCGCCGACCGGTTCAATGGTGGTATTTATCGAAGGCAAACCGCGCAGCAGCGAGTATCGCCGATTCGCCATCGTGAGCAAAACAACGCCCGACGACGTCAGCATGATGGGCGAAATGCTGTCCCGCCGGCTGAGGCACCTCGATAAAAATTGGCCGCGGCCCGACTTGATTATGATTGACGGCGGCAAGCCTCAATTGAATCTCGCGTGCCGAATTTTGAAAACATTAAAACTATCCATTCCCGTCATCAGTCTCGCCAAAAAAGAGGAAGAAATTTTTATCCCCGGGAAATCCGAGTCATTGAAACTCCCCCGCCGGCATCCGGCTCGGCTACTACTGGAACAAGTCCGCGACGAAGCGCATCGTTTCGCCATTGGCTACCATATTAATCTGCGCCGGAAAAATTCATTGCACTCTCCGCTCGATGATATCCCAGGCATCGGCCCCAAAACGAAAAAACTTTTACTGCGGAAATTCGGGACTCTGGCTGCCATCAAAAATGCCAATCCGAAAATCTTACGGGAACTGATCGGCCCCACCCGCACCAAGATTCTGCTCGAGCAAATACCGCCCGCTGAGATAAGTCAAAAGTAATAAATCAAAAGTCAAAAGTTGCGATAATCACACTTTTGACTTTTGACCTTTGACTTTTGACTTATTATCAGATGTTACCCAAAAAAGTCGCCGCCAAAATTAAACGCCGGGACAAAAAAAGAGCTCGCAAAATGATGGTGTCGGGACGCAGTGTCCTCACCCTAAAAAGGCTGATCGATCGAAAGACTGGTGTGTCTAAACCGGCTCTTTAGAATAATTGAATCGCCGGTAAGGTAAGTGTTGATTTTCGGCACCAAAATGTTTACAATATAAGCATAATTAAGCTTATTTTATGTCTAAATTTTCTCCCGAATCAGGAGCGTTTGATCCCTCGATGTCCCGGGAAGCCATGAAAACTGACCGGCCGATCGCCGAGGAAGAAAAATCACCCGAACAATTGCCTTTCGACCTCGAACAAATCACTCGCGATAGCGATGAGCTTTTACGTGATTTTCAAGATACCACCGGCGAAGATCCGGCCAAACTTGTCGCCAGCGGAGAACCCCAAAAACTGGTCGAAGCGGGCGACCGATTTCTTTCCGGCCTGCTCAAAAAGCACCCTCACCTGCGCAAAGCCGCGGCGGTAACCGCCGTACTGAGCGGTCTCTTTGCCAACGGTTGCGCAGCCAACCAGAGACTCTGCGCCAGAATAGAGATGTGGGATCAAGGTCTTCAAGAAAAAGAAAGCTTCCGTCGAGAACAATGGGAATGGATCAGAGATGAAATCAAAAAAGCTCATCCCGAAGGCGGCTGGGTCGTAAGAAAATACAATGGATTTCTTCCCGGCTGGTATTTTGAAATGCCGGCCGGAGCCTATCGACCATATGGAGATTGGACAAAAGGCCGAGTCGCCGGAGACATTCTCCCCACTCAATTGGGCCAGCCGGACAAACAGTCTTACGCTATGAAAACTCCGCCGGCCAAAATTTCCAATGGCGATTTTTTGATGCTGACTACGGGACACCTGGATTACATCAAAGAAGATAATGATTCCCGAATTCGCCTGGTCTACTCCCCTGGTGAATGGCTCTTGCTGGGCGAAATCCAAGATCAGCAAGCTGGTTTAGTTTACGGCCCCCAGGAATACCGCCTTTATCCGCATAGCTCCAAAGCCTATCCCGACAAACCTTGGGGGACTATGCCGACTCTGAAACCAAAAGGAGACACCTATGAAGAACTTTGGACCCAAAAACTAGGGCGTTCCACTCCCCGCCAAATGACGTCACCGGCCAAACGATAAAATATTCTCTCATTGACTTCTAAAACACCTTGTGATATTATCATCAAGGTTAACTGGTTATTTTCATGTTTTTTGTTCATCTTCTGGTGCGCTTAGCGGTCAATATCTTGGCTCTGTGGCTATCGGCCCAGTGGATCAACGGTATTGATTACCATAATAACTGGCGTGTCCTGGCTGTAGCCGGCGTAGTTTTGGGTCTGCTGAATATGTTCATCAAGCCTATTCTGAAAGTAATCACCGCTCCTTGTCTCTGGCTGATTCTCGGACTGCTCTTTCCATTCGTCATTAATCTGCTGATTCTCTATCTGACCGCCTGGCTGGTTCCCGGTTTTTCGGTCAGTACCCTGTGGGCCGCCCTGCTGGCAACTTTGGTGATAAGCATATTCAACTTCATTCTCTCAATCATCTTCATCAAACGAAAATAATCCCGCCGACTCTGAATCTCATCTCTTAAATCTTAAATCTTATTCTCATGTCTTTATTTGCTATCGTCTCTATCGTCCTGGCCGCAATTTTAACCGTTTTGGTCCTCGTCCAAAATCGCGGTGCCGGACTTTCCGGAGTCTTCGGCGGCGACAGTGCCGTATTTTCACAACGCCGCGGCTCGGAAAAAATTCTCCATATCGTCACCATTATTGTCGCGGTTTCATTTTTGGTTACCGCCTTTCTGAATCTCCTCTATAACTAGTTCCGGCGTGACGCCAATTTTAATTTATGGATAATCAACCTGTCAGTTTCAAAAAAATTCCCCGCGTCCTCTCTCTTTTGGAGAAACGCCTGATTTTGATTTTCGGGCTGGTGGCGATCGCCGCCGGAATCACTTGGGGCGTTTTAGTTTATTTCCAAAATACGGTTCCCGCCCCGACTAAAGGCGGCACTTATACCGAAGGGGTTTTGGGCCAGCCAAAATTTATCAATCCCATCATCGCCCAGCCCAATACCGTTGATGCTGATTTATGCAGTTTGATTTATTCCTCGCTTTTTCGCTATACTCCGGAAAATAATCTGGAAAATGAATTGGTCGAAGAATATCAGTTGAATGACGACGGAACGGAAGTTACCCTGACCATCAAATCAGATGTAAAATGGCAGGACGGAGAAAATCTGACCGCGGACGATGTCCTTTTTACAGTTCAAAGCATTCAGAATCCCAATATCCAAAGCCCTCTGAAAAGCGGCTTTGCCGATGTAGTCGCCGAAAAAATTGATCAACAAAAGCTCAAATTTACCCTGGCCCAGCCTTATGCTCCATTTCTTTCCAATCTGACTTTTGGCATTTTGCCCAAGCATCTCTGGGAGAAAATTGAGCCGGCTAATATTCCTTTGGCCGAATTGAATTTACAACCGGTTGGCAGCGGCCCGTACAAATTTAAAGAATTCAAAAAAGACAAATTGGGTGAAATCCAATCCTATACCCTGGAACGCTTTGATAAGTATTTTGCCGCCGCCCCTTTCTTGGATAAATTAATTTTCGAATTCTACGCGACCCCGGAAGAATTGAGCGCCGCTTTGACCGACGGTCAGATAAAAGGCATGGCCTTCGACCTCAATACCGCCGAAGCCGTCTATAGCAGCTCTAGTTTGGCTGACTACAAATTTTCCCTCCCGCGCTACAATGCCGTTTTTCTCAATTACGCCCAGAACAAAGATCTGGAATACAAGAAAGTTCGCCAAGCTCTCCAGCAAGCGATCAATCGCGACGAGATTTTGGAGCAATCGGTCCCCGGACAGGGCAAACTGGCCAATTCTCCGATTATGGAAAACTTCTTGGGATTTGATCCGGGACTAAAATATATCGGCTTCGATCCCGAAGCGGCCAAAGGACTATTGGATGAAGCCGGTTGGAAAGAAGTTGACGCCGAAGGCTTTCGCTTGAAAGACGGGAAAAAACTGTCTTTGACACTGACGGTTTCCGATTTCCCCGAACATTTGGTTGTCGCCGACTACATCGTTAACGCCTGGAAAAATATCGGCGTCGACGCTAAAACCGAGTCCTTCAGCCCGGCGGATATCCAAGAGCGTATTCGCAATCGAGCTTACGACGCCCTGCTCTTCGGACAAGTTACCGGCCATGATCCCGATCCTTATCCTTTCTGGCATTCATCCCAGCGGGAAGATCCCGGACTGAATCTGACTTCCATCAAAGATACCGATATTGATAAACTGCTCGAAGAAGGCCGCACGACGATCAATAGCGAAACCCGCGCCGAAAAATATCTGGCCTTCCAACAGAAACTGGCTGAAAGCTACGTCGCTATTTTCCTCTATTCTCCTTACTATAATTACACTGCCGACAAAGAAATTAAGGGGCTCAACCCCGGCATTATTACCAATCCGGCGGAGCGTTTTAGCACGATTGAAAATTGGTATATCAAGACCAAAAGAGTCGCAAAATAGACTATAGTCTACGGTCTATAGTCTATAGACAAAAATTAATAATCAATAAAAATAATCTATTGCTAATGGTCTAAAGACCATAGACTATAGACTAAAGACTAATTCATGACCCCCTACAAAAATCAACGGCCGCGCCCGGTGCGAAACTGGCAAGCGCCCGCCGCTACCAGCAACCCCAACAATAAGCTAAAAATTATTCCGCTCGGCGGAGTGGAAGAAGTCGGCCGCAATATGACTGTTTTTGAATTTGGCCGCGACATCATCATCGTCGATATGGGCTTCCAGTTCCCCGAAGAAAACATGCCCGGCATCGATTACATCATCCCCAATACCGAATACTTAAAAGGAAAAGAACGAAATATTCGGGGCGTAATTATTTCTCATGGTCACTTCGACCACATCGGGGCGATTCCGTATCTCTCTCCCCGCTTGGGCAATCCGGTTTTTTACGCCACCCCATTAAGCCGCGCCATCATCGAAAAACGTCAAGAAGAATTTTCCGAAAAAATAAATTCTCGCGACATCAATGCCGAAAGTAAATTGAAACTCGGCTGTTTCACGGTGGAATTCTATAAAGTCAATCACAACATTCCCGGCAGCCTCGGCGTAGTTATCCGCACACCGATCGGCACTATTATTCATTCTGGCGACTGGAAATTTGACCATTCACCCGTCGGCGACGAACCGGCTGATTTCGGGCGCTTGGCCTTACTCGGCAAAGAAGGCGTGCTGGCCTTACTCTGCGACAGTACCGACGCTGATACTCCGGGCTACGCCATTTCAGAAAGAAAAATCCAAGCCACACTGGCCCAAGTTTACGAAAAAGCTCCGGGCCGAATCATCGCCGCTACTTTTTCCTCGCTAATCAGCCGCGTCCGGCAACTAATTTTGTTGGCAGAACAACACGGCCGTCGAGTAGCTATTGACGGGCGAAGTATGAAAACAAACATTGAAATTGCGCACCGTTTGGGCTACATCAAAGTCAAACCCGGTACAATAATTGAATTGGAACAAACTCGCCGTATGCCGGACGACAAGGTCGTCGTCATTGCCACCGGCGCCCAAGGTGAAGAACGAGCGGCCCTGATGCGTATGGCCACAGGTGAACATCGCCAGATCAATATAAAAAAAGGCGATACAGTTCTCTTCTCCTCTTCGGTTGTCCCCGGCAACGAACGAACGGTCCAGTATCTCAAAGATACGCTGGTGCGCGAAGGCGCTTACGTCATTCATTACCGGATGATGGATGTTCATGCCGGCGGCCACGCTCGACAGGAAGATATCAAGTTGATGATCCGTCTACTAAATCCAAAATATTTTATTCCGATTGAAGGCAATACTTATCTCCTGTCCAAAAACGGCGAATTGGCCGAAAGCGTCGGCATTCCCCACGAAAATGTGATTCTGCCCGCCAACGGACATATCATCGAATTTACCAAGGACAAAGGCCGACTGACCGAAACCAAAGTGCCGTCGAGCTATGTCATGGTCGACGGTCTCGGCGTGGGCGATATCAGCAATGTTGTTCTGCGCGATCGCCAGCAACTTTCCGAAGACGGCATGTTTGTCGTTGTGCTCACCATCGATAGTCAAGGAAATTTATCCAGCAGTCCGGACATCATTTCGCGCGGGTTCGTCTATGTCAACGACAACCAGGAATTGCTCTCGCAAGCGCGGGATAAAATCAAAAAAATCATCACTCGCAAGAAAGATAAACGCGCCAAAAGCAACTGGGCCTACGTCAAAGACCAGATCCGCGACGAGATCGGCCAGTTCCTCTATCAAAAAACCGAACGTCGGCCCATGATTTTACCGGTGATTATACAAGTATAAGAAAAAGTCAAAAATCAAAAGTCAAAAGTTCAGAAGTCACTTTTGACCTTTGACTTATTACTTTTGACTTAAATTTATGGATCGCATCTTTAGCGGTGCTAAGCCCACGGGAAATTTGCACATCGGAAATTATTTAGGGGCCATCAAAAACTGGGTCGCCATGCAAGATAAATACGAATGCCTCTATAGCGTGGTCAATCTCCACGGACTCACCGTAAATCAAGATCCCAAAAGTTACGCTCAACGTACTCTTGATTTTGTACTGGATTACCTGGCAATGGGGATTGATCCCAAAAAATCAATACTTTTCATTCAGAGTGATGTCCCGGAACACACCGAACTAACCTGGATCTTGAACACGCTCACTCCAATGGGTGATTTACAGCGCATGACACAATACAAGGAAAAATCCCAACAGCACCCGGAAAATGTCAACGCCGGACTGTTCGATTATCCTGTTTTGATGGCAGCTGATATCCTTATTTATAAGGCTCAGGTCGTACCGGTGGGAGAAGATCAACTGCAACATTTGGAATTAGCCCGGACAATCTGTCGAAAATTTAATAAACGCTATGGCCTGACATTTCCCGAACCGAAATCTCTGCAAACTACCGAAACCAGAATCATGGCTCTGGACGGATCGGGGAAAATGGGCAAAAGCACCGGCAACGCCATTGAAATTTTTGAAAACCCCGATTCTATAATTGCCAAGTTTAAGAAAGCCAAGACCGATACCGGCAAAGAGGTGCGCTTCAGCCCCGACAAACCGGAAATTTCCAATCTAATGGGAATTTACCACGCCTTCACCGGCAAAACGCACCAAGCGATCGAAGCGGAGTTCGCCGGCAAAGGCTATGCCGAGTTCAAAGAAAAACTCGGCAAAACCGTGGCTGAATCCCTGGCGCCATTTCGCGCCAAACGGGCTGAATTAGTGAAGAATGTTGATGAGGTAAAAACAATCTTGCATGATGGAGCCAAAAAAGCTAAAACAATTGCGGAGAAAACAATGGCAGAAGTTAGAGAAAAAGTGGGATTAAAAATTTAGTCATTTTGTAGGAGCGGCCCCGCCGAATCGGCGGGTGGCCGCCCTCACGAATATCACATATCAAAAAACCGCCCGCCGACTCGGCAGGCGGTTTTTCTGCGGTTTTGATATTTCGCAACTATAATATTATTTCCGAATAACTTTCAGCACTTCATCCCGCTTCTCAGCCATCAACTCTTTCGTTTTAGCTTCCAAATTCAGTCGAAGTAACGGCTCGGTATTTGACGCCCGGACATTGAACCACCAATCATCATGCTCTATGGTAATACCATCCAGCCAAGAGACATTCTTGGCGCCCGCGCCGAAAACTTTTTCCAGTTCTTTCATTTTCCCGGTCTGGTCTTCAACTTCGGAATTGATTTCTCCGGAGTGAAAATACTTGCGCAATGGCGCCACCCACTCCGAAGCTTTTTTGCCTGATTTTGAAAGCTCGTCTAGCATCACCAGCGCCACAATCAGAGGCGTCTCGTAAAAGCCATATTTAGTCTGGAAAAAGAAGTGCCCCGAAGACTCGCCGGAAAAAACCGCGTTTTCTTCCAGAGATTTCTTTTTGATCAAAGAATGTCCCACGCGAGTAACAAATGGCTGACCCCCATTCTTTTCAATCATTTCGCGGGTAATCATGCCCGGGCGGATATCATAGCCCACCTTGGCGCCGGGATTGTGGCGCAGCACCACTTCGGCCATGATACCGCGGATAATTGCCGGCTCGATCATCTCGCCCCGATCATCGATGAAGAAAATTCGGTCGGCGTCACCGTCAGTGGCAATACCCAGATCGGCTTGATGCTTGATAACATGCTCTTTTAAATCTTTGACGTTTTCATCTTTAAACGGATCCGCTTGGTGCGCCGGGAAATTCCCATCCAGTTTGAAATTGAGTTTTTCTAGTTTGATCGGCAAGTGTTTAGCCAGCTCGCCGAGATCTTGGCCACCCATGGCATTGGCGGTATCGGCGACGATTTTGAGCGGCCTGATCGCCGAGAAATCATAGAAGGACAGCGATTCTTTGACGCATTCCGCCAGGACGCCTTCTTTACGAATGATTTTTCCGGGCAATGATGATTTGATTTTCTCGCCCGTCGCGCAAAAATCCCTAATTTTATCCAGCCCGTCTTCCAGCCCGAAAGCGGCGGCCTTGGCCCGCACCAGTTTGACGCCGTTATATTCTTTCGGGTTATGCGAAGCGGAAACAATCAATCCCCCGTCATATTTATGGCGCGCCACCGCGTAATAAAAAGTCGGGGTGGACGACAGCCCGATATCAATCACATTCGCTCCGGCTTGGGTCACTCCTTTGATCAGGCTTTGGCAAAGCGACGGCGACGACAAACGCATGTCATGCCCCACCACGATATTAAATATCTTTTTACCGGGATTTTCCGCCCGGAGTAATTTTATGAAACCCTGTCCGATACTAAAAACGACGTCCTCATTTATCTGCTGAGGATAAATGCCACGAACGTCGTAAGCGCGAAAAATTGATTGATCCATAAGTCAAAAGCCAAAGGTCAAAAGTCTTCGGCGAGCTCAGCCGAGCCGTCAAAAGTTAACTTTTAGACCGATAAGACGAATCTTTATTCAATTCTCCTTCAATTAATTCTCTGACAAAATCTGATTTGCTCTTATTCTTGCCTTTGGGAATCCATTCCAGATAATCGGCCAAATGGCGCGGGATAACAAAGTTGAATCTTTTCAAATTGCCACGGCGATGCTTGTCCAAATAATCGCGCAAAATACTTTCCAGATTCTGGGCGGTAAATGTTTTGAGTGTGAGAAATTTGCTCTCGGCCCGGATTCCCCCGGCCTCTTTTCCTTCCGGCACCAAAACCAGAACGTAGCGCTCACGCTCCGCCGCCTCAGCCACTTGAAAGCCCACCGCCGTGCTCTCGACTCCGGCAAAGGTCACTAATAGGTCGAAATTCAACCCAGTTCCCAGCTCTCCGCCACGGTCAATTACTAGCTTCTCAGCTGTTTTTTGATATTGATTGGACGGATCTAAAACTTTTACCTTCATATCAAGAAATTATATCACTTATGTATGAAAGTGCCAAGAGAATTAAATCCTAAACACCTGCCTGCCGGCAGGCAGGCGAAATCAGAAACCATCGTCCCGAGCCTCAAATCGAGAGATACGAAACAATATCAAAATCATAGGCACGGAAGCTAACTATCTGGATATTGGGATTTACGATTTTGAATTTGTTTTTAACTTGCTTGCGCAAGCAAGTTTCGATATTCTGATTTCGTGCTTTTTCTATCGAATATCCTAGCCTCAAAACCAATTTGCATGGTGATAGATTTGTGCTACTATTATGTTAACCTGAAAGGAGATTATCATGAACTTGGTCATTGAAGCTTCCACTTAAACGAAGGCAACCCCTGCAGAATCTGCGCCAGACGACGCAGTAAGGAGGTGCGGTTATGGTAAGACACAACAAGTTTTTGATGAACGAAGATGTTTCGGGCGGTGGAGTGCGATCAGATCGATGGATCACTTCCGGCAGAATCGTCATCGGCGACGCTTATGATGACATCTCTCTCGGACAGATCCGGATCACCGAAAGTTGCTGAAGCCGAAAGGGACTATCAGCGACCCAGCCCTTGGCTTGCCAGGGGCTTCTTTTTTTCGAAAATGCCTTTGATTTGCTAAATCTCCCATTATCTCTTAATATCTTAGTATCTTAATACTCTTAATATCTTTTTATGTCATTTGCTGTTGGAATAGTCGGTTTACCCAACGTCGGTAAATCAACACTCTTCAATGCCATTACCAAGAATCAAGCCCAGGTAGCCAACTACCCTTTTTGTACTATTGATCCCAATGTCGGCGTCGTCGAAGTTCCGGATGAGCGAATTCAAGCCTTAGCGAAAACTTTTAAGTCCGCGAAAATTATCCCGACAATAATCGAATTCAACGATATCGCCGGATTAGTGCGCGGCGCTCATAAGGGCGAGGGCCTGGGAAATAAGTTTTTGGCGCACATCAAAGAAGTTGATGCCATCGCCCACGTGGTACGTTTTTTCGCGGATAAAGACATCGAGCACGTCGACAAAAAAGTCGATCCCCTGAAGGATATCGATACCATAAATATCGAGCTGATCATGGCTGACCTCCAGCAAGTGGAAAAACGCCTGGACCAGGCCACGACGATGGCCAAATCCGGCAAGCAAGAATGGATCACCCAGCAAGGCGCCCTACAACGAATCAAAGATGCTTTGGAAAATGAAAAATTCGCCTCGACAGTCACCCTTGATAAAGAAGAACGGGAAACACTCAAAGATATGCAGTTGCTGACTACTAAGCCGGTACTATACGTGGCGAATGTCAGCGAGGCTGATTACAAAGATCCGGAAATTATAAAAAAACTGGCTCCGCTAGTAGCCAAGCTGGTTCCCAACCCCGATCATATCGTCCCGGTCTCAGCCAAAATCGAAGCCGAGTTAGCCGAGTTGACCAAGGATGAGCGCCAGGTTTTTCTAAAAGAACTGGGCGTACCGGAAGGCGGACTGGATAAGCTTATTCGCGCCAGTTACAAACTGCTTGATCTGATCACTTTTTTCGCCGCCGGTGAAAAAGAAGCCCACGCCTGGACCATAAAACGCGGCGGGACGGCTCCGCAAGCGGCCGGCAAAATTCACACCGATTTTGAAAAAGGATTTATCCGTGCGGAAATCGTCAGTTGGAAAGACTTAGTTGATAACGATGGTTATGCCGGTGCTCGGGAAAAAGGCCTGGTGCGTTCGGAAGGCAAAGAATACGTGATGCAGGATGGAGACGTGGTGGATATTAAGTTTAAATAAACACTACCAATACCGGGAAACTAACTGATATAGCTCTCTCAAAAGGCCTTTTATCGGGTTTCTTCTGAATCGAAAATAATTCTTGACAGTTTTCAGTTATCTGCTAGACTACACTCATAAAGGCTCCCGGCACGAAATACTGCCGGGCGTAGTCCACGGCCTGTCATCAAGGGAGGGAACAAGGATGTTTTTTCCTTGCTGACGGGCTATTCTGCCCGTTTTATTTTTACGTTTTACATTTTAAATTTTACTCTAAAAATCTATGTCACGTTACGAATTGATGTTCATCATCTCCCCTAAAGTGAAGGAAGCCGATATGCGCCCGGCCGCTGATCAGATTCAAAAGATGGTCACAACCGGCGGCAGCAAAATCGTCGAAGAATTGGACTGGGGCAAGAAAAAACTGGCTTACCCGATAAAAAATTACCGCCACGGTTTTTACTATGTACTATCGATTGATGCCGATCCTGCCGCGATCAAAAAGCTCGATGAAAATCTCAAGCAAAATGATGATGTGCTCCGTTATTTATTGATCAAACTGGAAGCTCCAGCTGTCAAAGCCTTGGCCGATCAAAAGAAACGAGCCCTGGAGCACCCCGAAGAAACCGAAGCCGAAACGTCAGAAACCGCCCGATCGGCGACAAAGCCGGCTCCCGCCAAATCGATGCCGGCCAAGATCACTCCGGAAAAACCAGCCTTGGCACCGGTAGAGCCGAAACCTGTCGACACCAAACCTGAAGAACCGATCGTGACCATGAAACCGGAAACCAAACCGGAAGTAACCGCCGTCCCGACCGCTCCGGCCAAAAAAGAAACACCGGCCTCTCAGGAAAAGAGCGAAAAAGCAAAACTGGATGAATTAGACAAAAAGCTGGACGAAATTCTCGACGAAGATATCACTGATTAACTCTCCTTTTATCAATAATGAGCTGGCCCGCTTCGGCCCGTCCAGCTCGAGGAGGAATCAACTATGGATCTAAACAAAGTAATGCTCATCGGACGCGCCACCGCGGACCCGGAAATGCGAACCACGACCGGGGGACAAAATGTCGTCAATTTTTCCATCGCCACCGGGCGAGTCTGGAAAGATGACAAAGGCGAGAAGCAGGAAAAAACCGAATTCCACAACATTGTCGCCTGGCGCAAGCTGGCTGATATCGTGGGACAGTATGTGACCAAAGGTAAACAGCTCTACATCGAAGGTCACCTGCAGACCCGCTCCTGGGAAGGCAAAGACGGCAATAAGCGCTACACCACTGAAATCGTTGCCGACAACATGATTTTGCTCGGCGGCGGCAGCAAAGGCGGTAAAGGTAGCCGCGGAACGACAAACAACGAAGAAGCTTCAGACGCCGCTCAAGAGAAGGAACCCTCCCCTTCTCCCGCTCCCAAGAAAGCTCCGAATGCCACTCCGCCCACCGAAGAAATCAATATCGAAGACATTCCTTTCTAGATTTTTCCGGCAGGCACAAAATAATCTTATCTTTTATTCGCATCTCATTAGAATTCAATTCGCATGTTACAACCCACTTACGTCACCAAACCGAAATCATGTACTTTTTGCGAAGAAAATTCCAAGTACATCGATTACAAAGACATCAAGACTTTACGCAAGTACCTCTCCCCTTACTCGCGGATTTTGAGCCGCGAGCGCACCGGCACTTGCGCCAAGCACCAGCGCTCCATGGCGTCCGCTTTGAAACGCGCGCGCTTCATGGCTCTCTTACCTTATGTAACTAAATAACTTCTATGCTGACGATCGGCGACATCCGCACCGGCACGCAAATTGTTTGGCGTGACGAGCCGCACGAAGTTTTGAGTATCGCCCGCACGCGACGATCCCAAAGCCGCGCGGTCCTGAAAACTAAATTGCGCAACTTGATCAATGGCAACGTGATTGACAATTCTTTCCAGCCCAAAGACATGGTGGAAGAAGCCAATCTGGAACGCGCTACGGCTCAGTATTTGTACATGGAAGGCGACAAATACGTTTTTATGGATGACAAGACCTATGAGCAATTTTCTCTTTCGGCGCAACAGCTGGACAAAAAAACCGGTTACTTGACCGAAGGAACTCCGGTGAGTATTCTGCTTTTTCGCGAAGAGCCGGTCAGTATTGAATTGCCAATCAAAATGACTTTTGAAGTGACGGAAGCGCCCCCGGGCATCAAAGGCAATACGGCCCAAACCGGGACCAAGAATGTGACGCTCAACACCGGCATCCAAGTGGCGGCGCCGTTATTCACCGATGTCGGGGATAAAGTAGTGCTCGATACCCGCACCGGCACCTACGTCGGCCGAGGCTAATATAGTCTTTGGTCTCTAGTCTTTAGTCGTTAGCTAAAGACAAAAGACCAAGGACCAAAGACTTTCTCAAACCCCCGTTAATCAACTTCATGCAACAACGCAAAAATTTCATCGCCCGCGACGACGCTTTTACTTGCGGTCACTGCGGGCGGAAAATGATTCCACTGGCCAGCGGCACTTACCGCAATCACTGTTCCCACTGCCTCTACTCGCGCCATGTAGATGAAAATGTGCCGGGCGACCGCCTCAGTCAATGCGGCGGGCTGATGGAGCCGCGCGGAATCGTCCTGAGCAATAAAGGATACGTGATTATTCACCACTGCCTGGAATGCGGCAAGGTCAGTAATAACAAAGCCGCACCGGATGATAGTTTCGAAAAATTATTAGAACTAAGCCAGACCAACTCAATTTGAAAATCAAACCTGCCGTGATCGGCAGGTTTTTAGATTATTTTTCCTTGATCATTTAGCCTCAGTGAGCTAGAGTGAAGTATCTCAATGGATAGAAGGAGGTGTTTATCCATGCAAATTATAGTCGAGTATATCTGGATTGACGGACAGAAGCCCACCACCAAGATGCGTTCCAAGACCCGGGTTATTGAAATGCCTGAGGCAACCTTGGAAAACATTCCACCCTGGGGCTTCGACGGTTCCAGCACCTGCCAGGCCACGACCAGGCATAGCGATTGCGTGCTGCAACCGGTTAGGCTGTTCCCCGACCCGATCCGAGGTGAGCCCAACATACTGGTTTTGTGCGAAGTGAATCTCCCTAATGGACGACCACATCAAAGCAACACCAGAGCGGTTTTGAACCAAGCGGCTAAGCGCTACCGCGATCAGAAGGCACTTTTCGGGATCGAGCAGGAGTACACCCTCTATGACAAGAATGGGGTGAGACCACTGCGCTGGCCCGAAGGAGCCGGTTTTCCCCATCCCCAAGGTCGGTACTACTGCGGAATAGGCTGCGATGAGGTGTATGGTCGCTCTCTAATTGAGGCCCACACGTCGGCTTGCTTGCAGGCCGGACTAGCCATCTGCGGAACCAATGCCGAGGTCATGCCCTCGCAGTGGGAATTCCAAGTCGGGACTCTGCCCGCACCAGATATTGGAGACCAGATTTGGTTAGCACGGTGGCTACTCTATCGGCTAGGCGAGAATTTTGGCATCACTGCCAAACTCGATCCCAAGCCGATTGACGGAGACTGGAACGGTGCCGGTGCGCACACAAACTTTAGCACCGAGCAGATGCGTGCCGCTGGCGGGCTGAAAGTGATAAAGGAAGCCGCCGGCCGTTTGGCAGACAGGCACAGCGAACACATTCAGCCTCACATCTACGGCGCAGACAACCACCTGCGGCTGACGGGGAAGCATGAGACTTGCTCGATCGAAAAATTCCGTTGGGGAATCGGTGACCGAGGCGCTTCCGTCCGTATCCCCGCTCCGGTGGCCGAGAAGGGTTGCGGTTACTTGGAGGATCGTCGTCCCGCAGCCAATGCTGATCCCTACCGAGTGGCCACGGCTTTGCTGGAAACTATCTGTGGCAGAGGCTTTAATTCCAAGAAGTTTTCTTTTTTTCTAAGATAGTCCAGCACCGTCAACCGAAAAGCCCCGACTATATATGCCGGGGCTTTTTTCTTATCGCGGGTAATTTTTACCAGCCGAATAATTTACCGATTTCTTCAGGAGTTTCACGCCGTTTAGTGATTTTCACTTCACCATTAAACGCAATTAATTTGACCGGATTGGATGGTATCAAGAAAAACACCAAGCCCCCTGAGCAGTTGATGAAGACGTTTACCATTTCAGCGACGCCAAGCTATCTTAGTTTAAGATTGATACCCTGCCTCATTCTTTGTGGCAAGCCCTCAGAAAATACACGAAGATCCTTTAATCAGAAACACTCTGGGCGAGCATGCCTACCAAAGATACCTGGAAATAAAAACCAAAGAATAGAACGATTCCCGAATCCAAGTCACCCCTTGGGAACTGGAAAAATATTAGATACATTTTACGTTTTTATTGCATCTTTTGCGTCATGTGATATGATAGATTTCTGTAACTAATCCCATCCCTTGAAAGTTTACTCGACTCAGCCAGATCAGCGCGATTTTAAAGCTACGCTGTGACGCTGCGGTGATCATCTGAATCACCTTTCCTCCCTGGATGCTTGCCTCAAACAACATCCAGAGAAGGAGAACAATTTTATTAGGAGGGTTTTTGCATGAACCAGCAACTTTGGGTACCAAAGGAAATGTTTCTTACTAAAGGAGTAGGAATTCACCGAGACGAACTTACTTCATTTGAACTTGCCTTGCGAAAAGCCGGAATTGAACGCTGTAACCTTGTGTACGTTTCCAGCATTCTTCCTCCCCAATGCAAGGTAATTCCCGTCAATGAAGGATTGAAAAAATTGCTCCCCGGGCAAATAACCTACTGCGTCATGGCTCGTGCGGCAACAAACGAACCCAATCGACTGGTCGCCGCGGCCATTGGTTTGGCTAAGCCGAAAAACAAAAACATTTATGGTTACTTATCCGAACGCCATGTCCTGGGCGAAACCGTTCAAGCCGCGGGAGATTATGCCGAAGACATAGCGGCAACTATGCTGGCCACAACGCTCGGTATTGAATTCGATATTGATGCCGCCTGGAAAGAACGCGAACAGGTTTACAAGGCCAGTGGGCAAATCATCGCCACCAGACATATCTGCCAATCATCTGAAGGGCCTAAAGACGGCAGCTGGGTCACAGTGATTAGCACGGCAGTATTGTTGCTCTGACTGGAGGAACAAAAACAAAAGCCCAGCTTCAATGAAGCTGGGCCTTATTATTATATTGTACGAAAGTTAGACCTTCACTTCTTCTTTCAAACCTTCCCGCGATGCTTTTCTGGTTTTTTGATCTATCTCTTTCGCAATCGTCGGATTTTCTTTCAAGAATTTTTTCGCGCCCTCGCGTCCTTGGCCGATCTTCTTGCCGTCATAATTGACCCAGGCGCCGCTCTTGCGCAGAACGCCGCATTTGACGCCGGTATCGACCAAATCGCCCAGATAAGAAATCCCCTCGCCGTATATCAAGTCAACTTCGGTATGCTGGAAAGGCGGGGCAACTTTGTTTTTTACAACCTTGATAATGGCGCGCATGCCGACTTCTTTGTCATTTTGCTTGATATTGGCGCGGCGGCGAATTTCAACTCTGACCGAAGCGTAAAATTTAAGTGCTTTGCCGCCGGGAGTGGTTTCCGGATTGCCAAACAAAATTCCCAGCTTCATACGAATCTGGTTGATGAAGATAACCGTGGTATTTGTCTTGGCGACAGTCGCGGTCAATTTGCGTAAAGCTTGGCTCATCAAACGAGCCTGCAAGCCCATGTGTGAATCGCCCATCTCGCCTTCAATTTCCGCCCGGGGTGTCAGCGCCGCCACCGAATCAACAACGATCAAATCGACGGCAGCGGAACGAACCAGAGTCTCGACGATTTCCAAAGCCTGCTCGCCAGTATCCGGCTGTGAAACCAATAATTCGTCAATATTCACTCCCAGCTTGCGCGAGTATTCAGGATCCATCGCATGCTCGGCATCGACATAAGCCGCCGTTCCGCCACCCTTTTGGCATTGCGCCACGACATGCTGAGCCAGTGTTGTTTTGCCGCTTGATTCCGGACCGAAAATTTCGATAATCCGACCACGAGGCATACCGCCGACTCCGAGAGCCAAATCCAATGAGATCGAACCGGTGGGAATCACCGCGATATCAACCCGCTTGGCCTCACCCAATTTCATAATGGAACCTTCGCCAAAACGATCACGAATTTGCTCAATCGCCAGATGCGCCGCTTTTTGTTTAGCTGTACGTTCACTGGCTTTAACCGCAGGAACGGCCGCAGCGGCCGATGCTTTTACTTTTGACATAGAATTTACTTTCCCGCTCCTGCCGAAGCAAGGCGCGAGATTACCCCCCTTAAAGGGTCTAGCCCGTTTAAAATAAGCGGACCAGAACTGATAAGACTAATTAAGCGTCATGGAAACCGATGGGCCGTCAACGGCCGAATCTTCCGGTATGTATAAGATCTTTCTGGTCAATGAACTTTCTCGCCCCTGCCGATCGCGGACAACCACGGTAATGGTATTGAGCCCGTTTTGCAAATAAATATACTCTTGAAATGTCCCTTCTTCGTCGACAAAAACTTCTTGCCCGTTGATCATCAAAACGCTTTCTTGGTCAGCCGTTCCGCTAAACGCTATTTTTTCTTCGCTGACCGTAATATCGTTGGCCGGCTCGGCGATCGAGAGAGAAGGATTACGGGAAAAATTACGGAATTGCCAAACCAAATAAAACACCGCGATCATCAAGACTGCCACGATCACGGCCGTTTTGACCAAGCGCGGAATAAGTAATGGCGAATGGATATTTTTTGGCTGCTGGCTCTTATCGGCCTGCTTTTCCTCCAAGTGTTCTTGGATGCCTCGTTCTTTATTATACAAACGAAGTATTTTAGATTCGTTCAAGCCCAAATATTCCGCATAACTGCGTAAAAACCCTTTGACATAAACGTCGGCCGGCAAATCCTGATAGTATCCTTCCTCCAAACGGTGTAAGTTTTCTTCGCGGACATGAATGGCCGACGCCACCTGCGACAAGGTACGTTGCTTTTCTTCGCGTACCGTACGCAAAATTTCCCCGACTTTGTCGGCGGAATTGATTCTTTTTTTACTAAAACCAGAAACCATACCAGTTTTTACTGCTTTAAGGCACTTTTCATTGTAACACCCTTATTTACTTAGTCAACGGCATAACAGCCCATTTATAGATAATTTTGTCAAAATAATTCTCCCGGTAAGCCAGATGTGATATAATATCACCGTTATGGGAAAGAAAAACTACAAACCCGTCGTGTTGATAATTTTAGACGGCTGGGGAATAAATCCCAGCATTGAAGGTAATGCGGTCAAAGCGGCCAAGGTGCCTAATTTTGATTATTTTTGGAAAAACTATCCCGCGACCTCCTTGCAGGCATCGGGAATCGCGGTCGGTTTATTTTGGGGAGAAAACGGCAACTCGGAAGTCGGACACCTCAATCTCGGTTCCGGTTTGGTCGTGTATCAGAATCTTCCGCGAGTAACTTTGGCCATTCAAAACAAAACTTTTTTCCAAAACGAAGCATTCCTTCAGGCTTGCGCTCACGTCAAAAAAAATAATTCGGCTCTGCACCTTATAGGCCTGGTCAGTGCCGGCGGCATCCATAGCCATATCGATCATCTCTTCGCCTTGCTGGAATTGGCCAAGACCCAGCGAGTCAAACGGGTTTATATTCATGCTATCACTGACGGGCGCGATACCCCGCGCAACGCCGCCGAACGTTATATCACTGAATTGGAGGGTAAAATCCACCAACTCCATCTGGGCGAAATCGCCACAGTCAGCGGAAGATTTTTCGCCATGGATCGGGATAATCACTGGGAACGAGAAGAGAAAGCTTACCACGCCATGGTCTCCGGTATCGGACCAACTGCTCAATCGGCCGGTGCCGCGATTGCCGAATCATATGCTCATCAAACCTACGATGAAGCCATCACCCCAACAGTAATTACCAAAGCCGGGCACCCGGTAGCGACAATCAAAGACAATGATGCGGTAATTTTCTTTAATTTTCGTGCCGATCGAGCCCGACAATTAACAAAAGCTTTTGTGCTCCCCGGATTCGCTGATTTCAATCGTCCGCATCGCTTGGAAAATCTGTTTTTTGTGACGATGACCCAATTCGAAGACAATCTGCCGGCACACATTGCTTTTCCTCCCCAAAAGGTCAAAGAACCGCTAGCTAAAGTCATCGCCGATAATAAACTCAAACAATTCCACGTGGCAGAAACGGAAAAATACGCCCACGTGACCTACTTTTTTGACGGCGGAATAGAAAAGCCTTTTCCTGGAGAAGATCAATTGGTCATCCCATCACCTCGAGTAAAAAATTACGAGAAAGTCCCGGAAATGAGCGCCCAAGAAACGACCGATCTTTTAGTCAAGAAAATTTTCACCGGTCATTACGCTTTTTTGGTTATCAATTACGCCAACCCGGATATGATCGGACACACCGGAGATTTCAGCGCCACCGTCAAAGCGCTGGAATTTGTCGACAAAAAAATCAAGCAAGTGGTTGACGCAGTTTTATCAATCAATGGCGCGGTTATCATCACGGCTGATCACGGAAATTGCGAGACAAAAATCGACCCACTCAGCCATGAATCCACTAAAGAACACACCACCAATCCCGTACCCTTCTTGTTACTGGCCAACGACTTCAAAATTCCGCCCAAAGACGATGACACTGTTTTCCAGGAAATGATCAATCCCAGCGGTGTCTTGGCCGATGTCGCGCCGACCATCCTGGATCTCCTGGGAATAAAAAAACCCGAGGAAATGCAGGGCTTAAGCTTGCGAGATTCGCTGACGGATAAATAATACTTCTCACCAAAAAACAGCGGAGGCCTACCGATTCGGCAGGCCTCCGCTGTTTTAAACATTTAATTTTCTGGATTTTCCGGCGGCGTGGTCTCACCCTTGACCAGTACCTCGCGCGGTTTGCTGCCATCCGGCGGACCGACAATTCCCTTTTCTTCCAAAATATCCAGCAAGCGCGCGGCGCGGGCATAACCGATGCGCAAACGACGCTGTAAAAGCGAAGCTGATCCCTTCCCCATCCGCATCACTTCTTCCTTGGCGGCATTGAATAAATTATCGTCAATCTCTTCTTCACCGGATCCAACCAAACCTGGCAGCTCGCCCGGTTTTTTATCTTTTTCGGGGACGTCTTCATCATAATCCGGCTGTCCCTGCTGACGCAGATACTCGGTGACGCGTTTAATTTCCTCTTCTTCAACCAATTCGCCTTGCACCCGACGCGGTTTGCTCGCCGTCGCCGTGACAAACAGCAAATCGCCGTTGCCCAGCAATTTTTCCGCGCCCTGCATATCAATGATCGTGCGCGAATCGATTTGCGAAGCGACATTGAAAGCAATCCGGGAAGTTATATTCGCCTTGATCAAACCGGTAATAACATTGACCGACGGACGCTGGGTGGAAACCAGCAAATGGATTCCGACCGCCCGGGCCATTTGAGCCAAACGAACGATCGCGCCTTCTACATCATTCATGGCCACGGCCATCAAATCGGCCAACTCGTCAATCGCCACGACGATGTATGGCAGACGCTCGGCTTTATGAACCGCATTGTATGATTTGATATTTACTTTTCCGGCCACCTGCAGCAATTTGTACCGGCGATCCATCTCCGCCACACACCATTTCAAAGCATTGACGGTCTTGGGAACATCGGTCAATACCGGCGTGAGTAAATGGGGAATATCGTTATAGCCGGACATTTCAACTCTCTTAGGATCGACTAAGATCATTTTCAGATCAGCCGGGGAATTGCGATACAATAAGCTGACCAAAATAGCATTGAGACAGACCGACTTGCCCGAGCCGGTTGCTCCGGCGATCAGCAAATGCGGCATTTTATCGATATCAATGATAATCGGATTGCCGGCGACATCACGCCCCAGCGGAACGGCTAATTTTGATTTGCTGTCTTTCCATTCCAGCGATTCTAATAATTCCCGCAGGCGTACAACGGCTATTTTTTCATTCGGGACTTCGATACCGACCAATGATTTTCCCGGGATCGGCGCTTCGATTCTGATCGGGTGAGCAGCCAAGGCCAAAGCCAAATCATTCTGCAGAGCCGTAATCCGGCTTAATTTCACTCCTTCCAGCGGCTTCAAAGAATACTGGGTCACCGTCGGGCCGATACTGACATCGGACATTTCCACCGGAATTCCGAAATTAGACAACGTTTTTTGGATCACCGACGCTTTGGAACGGATATCGCCGCTGGTCGGTTTTCCGAAAGTGCCGTTAAGCATGGAAAGAGGCGGAAATTTCCAGTTGGGATCGGATTTCGTCGTATGCGCCGCGGTGTCATCAGCACTGGCCGGCGCCGGAGTAAAAGTATTGGTCTTGATTTCTGTTTCTTCGACCGGTTTGGGCTCCGGCGTGCCCGAATCTAGATCGTCCAAGTTTTTGGTTTTGAATTCGCCGTTCTCAATCGTCTTGACTTGCACTTTCGGCTCCGGCTTGATCTTTGTTTGTATCTTGGCGAATTTTTCTTTTAGAGACCTGAACCAGTCGATGACGGCTGTAAAAGAAATATTAAAAGTCAGCATGGTGGCAATAATCATGATCCCAATCAACACAAACCACGAAGCTAGCGTCCCCATAATCGCTACCGTCATGGAACTGACACCGTAACCAATCGCTCCCCCGCCTTGGCCCAAGTCCACCGCCCACTGCCCCTGGTACGGTTGAAAAGGCAGATGAAAGAGACCGAGTAGAGATAGAACCAACAAAGTGATTCCGAGATAATTCAAAAATTTAAGCGGCAATTTTTCCCCACGCACCAGAATCACGACCACAAAAACCAGCAAAATCGGCGCCAAAAATCCGCCCCAGCCAAAAATCGCCCCGATAGTCTGGCGAGAAAAATCACCTAAAGCCCCGGCCCCCTCGAAGAATCCCAGGACACTGATAGCAGCCAAAACAATCAGAACGACAATAGCAATTCCCCGGATCATTTCCGGACTTAAACTAAAAGATGTTTTTTTCGGCGGTCGACCGCGCTTTCGTCTTTTTTTCAGTGCCATAATAAGCGAACCTATTAAGTAGGTTTACTCCGATATTTTAACATAAATTTACCACAGTGCCAAGGCATGCCTCGGGATACTTTTCAAGACTTCCACTACAACCAAATTTCGGCTTTATCCATAAAAAACAGCCCCGATCACTTTTCGGGGCTGTTTTATCTATTAACTAGGCTACTTTTGGTTCGGTGCGTTCCGCTTGCTCATCTTGTGTCCGACCGTGTTTTCCGAAGCCGGTACCGGCGGGCAGGAGCTTGCCGATAATAACGTTTTCTTTCAGTCCGCGCAGAGTGTCATACCGACCCATGATCGCCGCATCAATTAACACTCGGGCGGTTTCCTGGAAAGAAGCGGCGCTCAAGAAACTTTCGGTCGAGAGCGAAGCTTTGGTGATACCCAAAAGCAGAACCTCGTAAGTCGCCAGCTGTTTGCCTTCTTTTTCCATGCGATCATTTTCGCGCATGACATGAGCTTTTTCCACCACATCCCCGGGGATAAATTCAGTGTCGCCCGGATTATTGATCCGCACGCGGGAAAGCATCTGGCGAATGATGACTTCAACGTGCTTGTCATTCACTTTCTGGCCTTGCGAGGAATAAATATGCTGTACTTCCTTTAGGATATATTTCTGCACCGCGCGCGAACCGCTCAAACGGAAGAGCTGGCGCAAATCGATCGGGCCTTCAGTCAATTGACTGCCCTTGACCACCAAATCACCGGTACGAACCCAAAGCGGAGTTTTCAGCGGAACATTATAGGAATTTTCGGCAGAACCGTCCTTTGTAAGTTCGATCAAATCTTTTTTGAGATGGACCACGCCGGTCGAAGTGGCAATAATCTTGCCCTCTTTGCTGATGGCCAGTAAATCGCCCTTTTCCACCGTTGCATTGTCTTTGACTTTGATTTGACTGCCGGCGGGTAAATTGAACTTGTCGACTTTCAACTCATCGCTGATGATGTGAATAATTTTTTCTTTCTCGGTTTCTTCCACCTTGATTTTTCCGTTGACTTCCGCCACCACAGCCGGTTTGGCAATCGGTCGAGCTTCAAACAATTCTTCAACCCGGGGAAGACCCTGAGTAATATCACCGACGCCGGCGACACCACCGGTATGGAAAGTTCGCATAGTCAGCTGGGTACCGGGTTCACCGATCGACTGCGCTGCTATAATTCCGGCGGCTAAACCGTTTTCAGCCAGTTCATTGCGTCCAAGATCAAGACCATAGCACCGGGCGCAAGCCCCATAACGCGATTCACAGGTCATAACCGATCGAATGCGCACATCTTTAATGTCCATTTCTTTCAGTTTGGCGCGATGATTTTCAGTGACAGTTTCACCTTTTTTGACAATGACCTTTTTCGTTTTGGGATCAACAATGTCTTGCAAAACTGTTCGGCCAAGAATACGACCAATCACCGTCTCGCCCATTTCTTCGCTGTCTTTTTTGGTAATGTCGATTCCTGTGTCATCGCCGCAATCCAATTCTTCGATAACTACATCCTGAGCCACATCAACCAGACGGCGAGTCAAATATCCGGCATTGGCCGTGCGCAAAGCTGTATCGGACAAACCCTTGCGAGCGCCGTGAGTGGAAATGAAATATTCCAGCACCGAAAGACCTTCTTTGAAACTTCCGGTGACCGGCAACTCGATTGTCCGACCGGCCGGATTGGCCATCAAACCGCGCATACCCATCAACTGGGTCGTCTGCGCCCAAGAACCGCGCGCGCCAGAATCAATCATGGCGAAGACGGCGCTATCGTGATCAATATTGTCTTCGACCGCTTTTGAAACTTCCTCACGGACTTTAGACCAAATTTCGATAACTTTTTGATAACGTTCATCATCGGTCAACAAACCGGACTTGTATTGAGCTTTGACTTCTTCCACTTCGTGCTTGGCTTTTTCGATCAAGCTTTTCTTTTCGGTCGGAGCGGTCAAGTCAGCCGAGGCCAGGGTAATTCCCGACAGCGTCAAATAAGCAAAACCGGTGTCTTTGATCCGATCAATTAGTTCGACTGCTATTTCGCGACCATATTGGTGCAAAGCTTTAGCGATAATTTTGGCCAAAGATTTTTTGTTCATCGTTTCGTTGATGAAACGCATTTCCTTCGGCAGAATATTGTTAAACAGAATCCGACCCACGCAAGTTTCGATGATCTGACCCGGTTCCAGGCGGACTTTGATCATGGCTTTCAGGTGCAAACGCTTCATATCATAGGCTAAGATCGCTTCGTGCTTATCCGCGAAAGTGTGTCCGGCACCGAGCAAGTCTTTTTCCGGGCGAGTCATGTAGTAACAGCCCAACACCATATCTTGAGACGGAGCGGTCACCGGTTCGCCGGTGGAAGGCCGCAATAAATTTTTGGTGGAGAGCATAATATTGGCCGCTTCAAACCGAGCCATTTTGGTCAGCGGAACGTGGACAGCCATCTGGTCACCGTCAAAATCGGCATTGAAAGGCGAACAAACCATCGGATGAATTCGAATCGCCTTACCTTCAATCAATATCGGCTGGAAAGCCTGGATACCCAAACGATGCAATGTCGGCGCGCGATTGAGCAACACGTGGTGGCCGGCAATCACTTTTTCCAGAGCATCCCAAACTTCCGGACGAGATTGTTCGATCAATTTACCGGCACTACGAACATTATGAGCAAATTCTTTTTTGATCAGTTCGGCAATCACGAAAGGTTTGTAGAGCTCGAGCGCCATAATTTTCGGTAAACCGCATTCATGCAATTTCAAATTCGGACCGACCACGATAACCGAACGGCCGGAATAATCAACGCGCTTACCGAGCAAGTTCTGGCGGAAACGTCCCTGCTTGCCGCGCAACATATCAGCCAAAGATTTCAGAATGCGGCGCTGTCCGGTCGAAGCTTGGACCGCTTTTCCGCGACGGGCGTTATTATCAATCAAAGCATCGACAGCTTCCTGCAACATGCGTTTTTCATTGCGCTGAATAACATCCGGTGCTCCCAATTCTTTGAGGCGCTTGAGACGATTATTACGATTAATGACCCGGCGATACAAATCGTTTAAATCCGAAGCGGCATAGCGGCCGCCGTCAAGCTGAACCATCGGGCGCAGATCGGGCGGAATAACCGGCAAGGCGGTCATGACCATCCACTCCGGCCGAATTTCGGCGATCATCATCCCTTTGATATACTTCAAGCGTTTCATGATCCGTTTGCGGTTGGCCACATTGGTATCATTCAGATCGTTTTCCAGACCAGCCACCAATTTCGGCAAGTGCACTTTTTCCAATAATTTTCGGATCGCTTCCGCACCGATACCAGCTTCGAAAACATGTCCGTATTTCATGGAAAGATCACGATACTCCAATTCGGAAATGATCCGCAATGACTTTAGGTCGCGCAGTTCTTTTTTGGCAATATCAAAAGCCTCGGTCAATTTATCAAGGTCACCGATTTTGGCTTCATGATTGGAAACCATATTTGATTCCACCTTGTTTTCGACCGATTTTTTGTCACCCTTGTTTTCCGCCAGGGCTTTGGCGCGCTTTTGGTTGAGAGCGGCCGCCAGAGCTTCGTATTTGGTTTCGATTTCTTTCTTTTTCACTTTGAACTCAGCCTTGATCTGCTTCAGCGCTTCTTCCCGGGCATGTTCGTCTACTTTGGTAATAATGTAGCTGGCAAAGTAGATAACTTTTTCCAATTCTTGGCTAGACTTGTCTAAAACCAAGCCAATTTTGCTGGGGACACCGCGTAAAAACCAAATATGAGCCACCGGGACAGCCAGATCAATATGCCCCATCCGCTCGCGGCGCACCACCGAACGGGTAACTTCGACCCCGCACTTATCGCAAACCACGCCTTTGTAGCGAATCCGCTTGTATTTACCGCAGTAGCATTCCCAATCCTTGGTCGGACCGAAAATTTTCTCGCAGAACAAACCATCGCGCTCCGGTCGCTGAGTACGATAATTAATGGTTTCCGGTTTGAGAATCTCGCCGTGAGACCATTCATGAATTTTCTCGGGCGAAGCCAGTTTTAAACGAACGGCTTCGAAATCCATTGATTGAGACATAGGAAAATATGTAAAGGTTAAAGAAACTTAATTATTTCTTCTTGGCCTCTTTGGGTTTGTCCTTCTTTTTTTTGGAATCCGATTTCGGCTCCTGGATTGCTAAATCCGCCCGGCCTTTTTCTTCCAATTGGGCGGCTTTCTTTGCCTCTCGAGAAGCCTCGCGCCCATCATCAAATTGCTCGATCAAATCAACATCCAAGGCTAAGCCTTTCAATTCATTGACCAAAACGTCGAATGAAGCCGGGACATTCGGTTTGCGGATCGGTTCGCCTTTCACTATCGATTCGTAAGTTTTGGAACGACCCAGCACATCATCGGATTTGATCGTCAAAATTTCTTGGAGCATATGCGCCGCGCCGTAAGCTTCCAGCGCCCAGACTTCCATTTCACCAAAACGCTGTCCGCCGAATTGCGCCTTGCCGCCCAACGGTTGCTGAGTCACCAAGGAGTAGGGACCGATCGAACGTTGGTGAACTTTGTCTTCCACCAAATGGTGCAGTTTCATCATATACATAATGCCCACCGTCGTCTGGCGATCAAAAGCATCGCCGGTGCGGCCGTCATAAAGCTGGACTTTGCCATTTTCGGGCAGGCCGGCCTTTTTCAACTCTTCACGAATGGTCGCTTCGCTGACGCCGTCCAGGGCGGGTGACGCGACCAGATAACCTAAGCGCTTGGCCGCCCAACCCAAATGGGTTTCCAAAATCTGTCCCAAGTTCATACGAGAAGTAACGCCCAAAGGACTCAGGATGATATCAACCGGCGTACCGTCGGCCAAAAATGGCATATCAGCTTCTGGAATTACCAGCGAGATGACACCTTTGTTTCCGTGACGGCCGGCCATCTTGTCACCGACTTGAACTTTGCGTAATTTAGCCACGCTGACTTGGATTGTTTTAATAACTCCGGTCGGCAATTTGTCGCCCTGCTCACGCGAGAAAATTTTGACATCGACTATTTTTCCATATTCGCCATGAGGCAAATTCAGTGAAGAGTCTTTAACATCACGGGCTTTTTCACCAAAGATCGCGCGCAAGAGGCGCTCTTCCGGGGTCAGATCGGCTTCCCCTTTGGGAGTGATTTTTCCCACCAGAATATCGCCGGCGCTGACTTTGGCTCCGATGCGGACAATACCTTCTTCGTCTAAGTCTTTCAGTTTTTCTTCGCCGATATTTGGGATATCGCGAGTCACGACTTCAGGCCCCAGCTTGGTATCACGGACATCAACGGTAAAATCTTCGATGTGAATCGAACTATAGCGGTCCTCGCGAACAATTCTTTCCGAAATCAGCACGGCGTCTTCATAGTTGCCGCCCAGCCACGACAAGAAAGCAACCAGCACATTTTGTCCGAGCGCTAATTCGCCTTTGTCGATCGAGGATCCGTCGGCCAAAACATCGCCGGCCTTGATCTTATCGCCAACCGAGACGACCGGTTTTTGATTAATACAAGTGGACTGGTTAGAACGTTCAAAGCTGTGCAGGTGGTATTCTTCCACATCGCCCTTCGCCGTCAGAATTGAAATATGAGCGGCATCTGATTCGATCACTTTTCCATCGGAAGCGGCCACGATTAATTGTCCGGAGTCACGCGCCACTTTGCTCTCAATCCCGGTACCGACAATCGGCGCTTCAGGCTTGATACAGCAAACCGCCTGGCGTTGCATATTGGAACCCATCAAAGCGCGGTTGGCATCGTCATGTTCCACAAAAGGAATCAACGCAGTAGTGGCGCTAATAAACTGCTTGGCGCTGACATCGACAAAATCAACCTTGCCGGTCGGCGCGTGCAGCGGCTCGCCATAGACGCGGATCTCGGATTTATCCTGGACAAAATATCCGGTGTTTTCATCGATCGGAGTTGTGGCCGGAGCGGTAACGGATTTTTCTTCTTCAAAAGCGTCGAGATAAATGATCTCATTGGTCACCAGAGATTTTATCTGGACTGCCGGCACACCAGCCGCGGAAATCTGCTTGGCCACCGCTTCGGTAATTTCGGTATCGATGGGCACAATTTCTTTCTGGGTTTTGGGATCAAGCACTTCCTTGAAAGTAATTTTGCCGACTAAATTTTTGGTATCACTGCCCTTGATTTCTTTCAGAACTTTACGATAAGGGGTTTCGATAAAACCGTATTCATTGATATGAGAAAAAGACGCCAAGTGTCCGACCAAACCGATATTCGGACCTTCCGGAGTTTCAATCGGACAAATGCGGCCATAGTGGGAAGAATGGACATCACGAACATCAAACCCCGCTCGTTCGCGCGAAAGGCCACCAGGCCCCATGGCAGACAAACGGCGTTTGTGAGCCAACTCGGCCAAAGGATTGGTTTGATCCATGAACTGGGACAACTGCGAGGAAGTAAAAAATTCGCGGATCGCTGCAATTACCGGCCTGGCATTGATCAGCTGACTAGGGGTAACTGACTCGGCTGAGATGGTCGACATACGGTCGATCACGATACGTTCCATACGAGCCAAACCGATTCGAAATTTATTTTGGAGAAGTTCGCCAACGGCACGCACGCGACGATTGCCAAGATGATCGATATCATCCGGCTTACCGCCTTCTTTATTGAGACGAATAATTTCACTGATGATTTTGATCAAATCAGCTTTCTGCATCACGCGCGTCTGTTTGTTGTTTTCCGTTTTCAGTCCCAGGCGTTGATTCATCTTATAGCGGCCGACACGACCGAGATCGTAACGATCGAAATTGAAAAACATCGATTCGATCATTTGCTTGGCATTATCGACAGTCGCCAAATCACCCGGACGGATACGTTTGTAGACTTCTTTTAAGCCTTCGCCGACATTGGTTGAGGAATCTTTCCCCAGAGTGACATCGATATAATTCTTATCGGGACCGGAATCAATCCCGGTGAAAAGCTTCTTAATTTCTTCATTACTGCCGTAACCAAAAGCCCGCAACAGCGCCGTGACAGCCACTTTGCGTTTGCGGTCAATTTTCACGAAAATCGCACCATTGTAATCAGTCTCGAATTCCAGCCAAGCTCCGCGATTAGGGATAATTTTGGCGCCATAAACCGCCTGTCCCTTTATCAAGTCTTGGGTAAAGAAAACTCCCGGAGAGCGGATCAGTTGGGAAACGACGACGCGCTCGACCCCGTTGACGATAAAAGTTCCGCGCGGAGTCATCATGGGAAAATCACCCAGGTAAATTTCCTGCTCTTTGATTTCCGAAGTTTTCTTGTTTACCAGTTTAGCGTTGACTCGCAACGGCACTTCGTAGGTGATGTTTTTTTCTTTAGCCCGTTTTTCCGTGTATTTGGGCTCATCGAAAGTATAATCCAAAAACGACAGTTCGAAATCTGTCTCTTGATAATCTCTGATGGGGGAAACCTCTTCGAATAATTCTTTCAACCCCTTGTCCATGAACCACTTGAACGATTCTTTCTGAACATCGATCAAGTCCGGTAAAGCCATAGAATCGGGAGTCGTCGAAAAAAACTTGCGCGCTGAAATTCTCGGTTGATTTAGCGCACTTTTCTTTTTAGTTGGCATAAAAAGAGCCCCTTTTATTGCCCCCATCCGCGAGACCTGGTCTCGAGTGTGGGAGTGGAGATAAAATGGTTTTATTAAACTAGCAATTTTACGCTAGAGATAGACCAATTTGTGCATACTGCACCGACAGTAGCAGTATAATAGAGAGTTGTCAAGGCTTTTCACCCTAGTTTGCCTTGGAAATGGTATTTGAGCGATAAAAACGCTTAATACAGCTAAACAATACCCGAAAGAACCGATTTCTCTCGGCTTAGCCTGAGGAGATTATTCAATTAGTGTAGTATAGCAGAAATGCAGCTAAAAAGTTATCCACAGGTTAGTGATGCGATAAATGGTAATAATAAGCAAATAATTCTTGACGAAATAATAACCGCATAGTAGTCTTTTTAATAACCAGATCCTCTTGTATTTCAATTACTGACAGGAACACTTACCGGCGAGTTTTTTGGGGTCATGGTTTCTAATCGAGGAGGAACCTTGAGAGACGCCCGGTTTTAAAACTGGTAGTAAAGACTGCAGGGGGATTGAATTAGCGGAGGAAGCCGAAAGGCACAGAAAATGGTGCTCGAAAGAGCTAGAAAAACGGCGGCGCCTCGATACTGACCTCATCTGTAAAGATGGGGTCTTTTTTTATCTCTGATTACACCGAACCCCATATTGGCAAATTCTTCGACGCCCAAAACATCGGTCGGCCCCACTTTTGACTTTTGACTTTTTACTTAATCTCGTATCCCCCCGCCACTTCCCCGCTCAAACGATCAACATACACCGCTTTTTTGCCTTCCGGGAAAGTAAACCAAACGACATAGCAGGGCCGCTCAAATTCTGACAAGAAAGGTTTCATGGTATTCGGACTGGTATTCATCACCACTTGTTGTTCCGCTTCCACCGGTACGGCTCCCGGATCAACGCCCAAATATGCGGCGGCGGTCTCGATGGCCGTCCCGACCTTGATAAATTGAGCCTGGTCTTGCTCGGTAATTTTGTAAATCAGGATCGAAGAATCAATTTCATAATCAGGCTGGCGCGGCAAAATCCGGACATAGGAAACCTCCCCACTCTTGCGGGCGTAGAATTCGCTCATCTGATAAAAAGTCGCACTCACCGCCAAATAAGAACCGACCGGAGGTAAACCCATCTTGGAGTGCCAGCTGGTCACTCGATCTGCCGCCAAGGAATGGCGCGGAACGCCGCCGCCAAAATAATCGACGTAAATATGATCAATATTGTTGTACTCCACCCAGCGCGCCAAGCGATTGAGATCCTGTCCCCAATCAAGATTGGAATCGACTAAATAGCGATAAGCATTCTGTTTCGAACCGATAGTTTCATTGAAATAAGACAGATAATACGGATAGGCCAGGAAATTTCCGCCCACCAACCAAACCAACAGCATAATCACGAGAATGACGGCAATCTTTAATTTGCCGTCTTTTTGGGTCTCCAGCGCTCGTCGCCGCAGATTGCGCAACCAGAAAATAATCGCCCCGCCCAATAGCACATAGATAAACGGGAAGATCGGCAGCATCCAGCGCAAACCGATATTAGCCTTGGAGCGAATACCGAGGAAGAGGAACATCGCGATCAGAGCCAGCATGACAAATACATCCCAGCGCAACCACACCAGTTTGCAAAATTTTTCCCACCCTCGACGAGCTCGAGTTGGGGGCGTTATGAAATCCAAAGAATTAACGGCACCGCTCGGCCCATTGATTTGATAACCGGGAGTGAGTTTCGGCCAATTGCGCCGGACTACCACCAACCCCAGGATCACGGCGATCACGCAGAAAATCATAATCGGGATCGGCGTCTTCAAGAAAAAAGCATCCAGGTAGTAATGCCACCAACCTTCATTCTGGTAATCACCCATCAAGAAAGCGCTGTTTCCCCCATCCACCCGCGCGAAAACCATCAAGACACCCAGCGCATAGGTGGAAAAAGCTTTTCCGCCAGGAATTTGATCCAGCGCGTGCAAAGCGGAACGTCCCAGACTGGCCACCGCGGTATCTTGGGGCAGTGATTCATCGATCAACTGGGCATGCGTTTCCAGCGACATATTTTGGGTGTGGTGCAAATACGGAATGACGATCAGGAGATGCCCGATGATGAAAATAAGAATCAAGCCGATCACATAAATCCACAACCGTTTACCCCACTGACTTTTCAGCTTGAGCGATCCCAGCCAATCTTTGATTTGCTCACGCCGAACAAAAACAGCTACCAGCGCCAAAAGGATAAAGAAGGGAATAAGGGTCACGGCGCTGAATTTGGCCAGAGAAGCCAGCGCGAAAGAAACCGTCGCCGCCAACATCGTCCCCCAGCCTGGCTTTTTGATGAACTTGGTAAAATAATAAACCGAAATGAACATGAAAACCGTGACGCCGAAATCGGTGGTGACATAATGAGAATGGGCAATGATATTCGGACAAAAAGCATAAAGCAAAGTCGCCAATAAACCGGCTTTTACTCCGAATAATTCTTTGGCCCATTTGTAGACAAAAATACCGAGGACGAACAGCAACAGCATCGGCAAAAATCTGGTATAGCGAAACATCATTTCCGGATCGTTGCCTCGTTCGTAAATAAAAGTCCAGCCGGTTTGCCATTGGCCGTTTATTTCATCGGTCCAAGCGGGAATGTCGTCGGGAAAATCAATATCTTTGACAAACAATAAAGGTAGAGCCGCCAAATCTTTTATCAAAGGCGGGTGTTCCGGATTGAGACGATAATCGCCATACTTTAAATAAGAGTAACCGGCCGGAATATGCGCAATCTCATCAACAATGCCCGAATCGCTCGGCTGATCGCCGCCAAAAGGAATGGTCCCGGCCGAACTGAAGAAAGAAATTAAAAACATGACAAATAACAAAATAGCCACGATGGCGCGAGGGTGCTTGGGATTCCAAGTGTGCCAAGTTTTTGTTTTTGGTTCCATATTTTGCTTATTTATTTGACTCTACTATTATATCGTATTGGGCCGTATTTACCAAGCGCAAAATGCCAAAGGAAAATTGGCCTAAAAAATTAATAATTACTCGGTCCGCCGATTTAGCGATGACGCGCCACCTCGCCGGCGGGCGGAATTATATTTATTAAGTTAATAATTCCAACCATATTTTTCTCTTGATTTTTTTCATATAAAATGTTAGACTATTGAGGAACCTAAAGATCGCCTAAATGCTTGATTATATGCGCCGGCATTTAAAGAACGCCTTCATCCCGCACTCGGGGAATAATCACATTCCTCATGTTTTGCGACGTAAACCGCTGGCTTTTTATAGCCTGCTTTTAATTTCCATCAAAGTACTGGCCATCGCGGCCGTATTGATGGCTCCCTCCCCCGCTCAGCTGGCTTCGGGAGTGGATGCCAATTTATTGGTTTCCCTGACGAATCAAGAAAGAAGTAGCCGAGGATTGGATAATCTGAGCACCAATCCGGCATTGATCGCGGCCGCCAAAGCAAAAGCTCAATACATGCTGGACAAAGATATTTTTGAACATGGCGATCCCTGGACATTCATTCGCAACGCCGGATACGACTATCTCTATGCCGGCGAAAATATTGCCATGGATTTCCAAACCTCTGACGCCGTGCACAAAGCTTGGATGGCCTCATCTTCGCACCGCGCCAATATTTTAAAAACTCAATACGAAGAGATCGGGATCGCGGCCGTGGCCGGCAAATTTCAGGATCATGACACCATCATGGTCGTCCAAATGTTCGGCTCCCCCAAAGTCAAAGGTTCTACGACAACCACTCCGGTCCCAACCCCTACCCCAAATCTGACCGCCACCCCGACGCCCCCGACACCAACGGCAACACCGGCAGTGACCACCACCGCGGTAATTACTCCGACCCCGACCGCTGCTCCGGACACAACAGCACCGACAATTCCGACGATAACTTTCCCCACCAACACTTCGATACTGTCAGAAGCTTCCGTCATCAAAGGCACAGCCGAATCCGGCAGTGTCATAACGGTTTATGATAACAATATTCCTTTGCAAGAATTGACCGCCCTCGACGGAACCTTCACAGTTCAATTGCGCGGCAATCTCAGCGACGGGAAACATACTCTCACGGCCGTCGCCAGAGATTCGGCCGGCAATACCAGCGCCACAGCAGTACCCGTGACGTTCACGGTCGATACTACCGATCCGGTAATCGACGCCGAGCAGACGACAGCCTTAATCGACCTGGCAAACAATCAAATCGATGTCCGGGTCAAAGTAATCGAGCCCAATCTGGCCAGGGTCAGCGCCGGAATCGGCGATCAAATCACCGAACTGACTCCCCTCGACGGGAAATATGCCGGATTACTGACCTCGGTCAACATTGATTCGAATGATCCGGCGGTCTTCGTAGAAGCGGTTGATCAGGCCGGACACAAACAGCGCCAGCTGATTACGAATTATAATTTTGGCGGCGTCAGTACCGGCAATCAGACGGCCGGCGGACCGCTGGGTGCAACCTTTCTCGGCGGAGTGGCCGATTGGGGCGGATACCTGATTATCGCTTTTATCATTTTCCTTGTTGTTGCCTTGCTGATTAAAATCTTTGTCCGCGTCCGAATCCAGCATCCGCCGACGATTTTGCATACCTTGGTAGTTTTACTGCTGGCCGGCGTACTGCTGGTAATATAGAAATCCGAAGCACGAAATCCGAAATTCGAAACAAATAACAAGCAGCAAATTAAAAATACAAGTTATTATCAGCAAACCCCCGCATCAATTACATGGACAATCCGTGTCCAGCACGTAAATATGATTTGGAAGATCGTTGCTTAGCCTTTTCCAAATCAGTTAGAATGCTAATTAAAAAATTACCTTATACTCTGAGCAACCGCGAAGATGGTAAACAGTTATTGCGCTCGTCCGCTTCGGTAGGAGCTAATTATATTGAGGCCAACGAAGCTCTGGGCAAAAAAGATTTCATTTATCGCATCAGAATTTGCCGCAAGGAAGCAAAAGAAAGCAATTATTGGCTAAACCTGATCGATATCGGTAATCAAGCCGATCTGGAACCAATTAGAGGACGTCTCATCCAAGAGTCGGTCGAACTGTTGAAGATCTTTAGCTCTATCATGCGCAAATGCACAGTTTAGGCATTAATATTTGTAATTTGTTTCGGATTTCGGATTTTGTGCTTCGAATTTAATTTATCAATATGAACAAAAAACTTCTCCTCTGGGAAATCATTGGGATTGTGGTGATAATTTTCGCCGGCTCGGCTCTGCATTTTGTGTTTGAGCTAACAGGGCACTTCGCTCCAGTCGCGCTTATCGCCGCCGTCAATGAAAGCACCTGGGAACACCTCAAACTCGCTTTTTGGCCGATGCTCATCTTTGCCCTGATCGAATACCGCTACGTCAAAGCACTCGCACCCAGCTTTTGGCCGGCCAAAACCGTCTCATTGTGGTTGACCCCGATTCTCATCGTCGTTTTCTTCTATGGCTACCAGTGGATTACCGGCGCCGACAATCTCATCGCCGATATCACCATTTTTGCCGTAGCAATTATCATCGGCCTATTGGTTGGCTTGAAATTGATGACCCGGCCGGCGCCAAAACCGGCTACCAAGATTGCGGCCTGGGTCGGACTGGCGATTATACTGGCGGCTTTCTGCCTGCTGACTTTTTTCCCGCCCAAGATTTTTTTGTTCCAGGATCCGATCAGCAACGGATATGGAATCATAGAGGAATAAATAATATAATCATTACAAAAGTGCTAAGACCGTATTCGGACTTAGCACTTTTAGTTATGGTAGAATTTTTCTTGTGACTCAATACAGTTTGCCCTGCTGAATCTCGGCCACCGTATCTTGCGCCTGATGGACATCGATTCGGAGAGACTGATCAGAACTCGGCAATAAAACAGCTTCTCTCATGGTGGCGCAAGTCTGATTCAAAAAAACAAACACGAAATAGGCCCAGATCGCCAATATAATGAGAACAAAAATGGTGATCCAATTTATAGTATGATTACCTTCGACGCCCAGGCTCAAGCAAGAGATTTTCATCACGGACTGGCGAGCCTCAGCGGTGGGCGGTGCCACCGGTTTTTTATTGGAAGAGTCATTCATAAATTTAATATTTCTCCGGCGCCACACCGATGAGGATTGTCACCGTAGCATTGACGCCTTCGCGAATCTCGCCGGTAATGGCGGTCATATATTTAATTTCATAATCTAGCTTCTGCTCGAAAACCGGATAGCGTAATTGCTCCAAATCCCCCAGAAAACCGATAAAATCTTTTTTATCACCGCGCACATTGATCACCGCAGGCACCGTCTGCGCCCTTTGCACCGCCACCATAGTATTTTGGACATCAATGGTATAGGCCAAATTGTACTTGCGGCCGATTTTTTCAATTTGGTCAATCACGCGGAAAGTCTGAACCTGAGGTAAAAGATAATCATAAAGTGCCGCCCGTTCACGCTCGGTCTGCTGATAATTTGTTTCAACCTGCATTAACTCCTGGTTGACCTGCAGAGCCGCCTGATAATCACTCTCGGCCTTTTCATTTTGGGACAAAGCCCGCTCCACTTGCGGCTGAATCCACCCAAACATAACAAGCGCCGCCGACAATAAAACAACGGCAATAATCGCCAAACGGATCAATAATAATTTTTTCAGGCTGGCATACATTATTTATTCTTCAGGCTAAAAGTAATTTCAAAATCTATCTTGGTATTCTCGTTGACCGAAAAATTAGACAAGGGGTTATTCACATTATTAATTTGCGGCTCGTTTTTCAACTGCTCCTGAAAATTGACAATGTCTTCTCGGCTATTAGCCTGGCCGATCAAACGGCCTTCGCCTTTTTCGGAAATCGACAGTTTGACAATAACTACTTTGCCGGACGCCATTTTTTCTAAGTTCGCCAATAATTGGCTCCATTGATGTCGGTTTTGCCGGAGATCAATGTAAGCTCCCAGATAGGTATTGTATTTTTTTATTTCCCGCTCCATCGCCAATTGCCCCTCGGTCTTGGCTGATTGGACCTGAGATAAATCGGCGTTTATTTTTTTCGTCCGCCAATCCAGATAACCCCACATAACGCCGTAAGATGAAACGAAAATCAGCGCGCAGGCAATCACCCAGCCGGTCAGGACTCGGATACGCCGCTTTTGCGGATGAGTCACCTCTTCTTCCTGCTTATCTTGTGACACCAGATTCAACTCCCCCAGGACCGGATCAATCCCGAGTCCGCGAATAGCCAGACCAATCGCTGTCCCGTAAGATAATTCCTGGCCGGCCAGCAACTGGCGCGAGGATTTATCCAATATTTCCGCCAACTGACCGACAGATACCGGAAGGGAGGTTTTTCGGCCGAGATATTCCGCTAAACCAGGCAATTGCGCCGCTCCGCCGACCAGTACGATTTTTTCAATATCTTTCGGCTGATCTTCGCGCCCGAGATAAAAATTTCTAGTCCGCTCGATCTCATTGGCCAGCTGATTCGCTTCGGAAGTCAATATCGTCGAGATTTCTTTTTTCGGCGAATCGGAATTCAAACCATACCGGTGCTTCAACTCCCGCGCGTCCGGCGTGGTGACGCCCAAAGCCTGCGCCAGACTGTCCGTCCAGTCATCTCCCCCGCGCTTGAAACTGGAAGTAAATTGGATTAATCCCTGGCTATAGACGGAAAAAGTCGTATTACGGGCGCTGATATCAACCAGTAACACCCGCTGACCGGAAGATATTTGTCCCGGCAAGGCTCGCACCAATGCTTTCGATTCCATATCGAAAGCGAGCGCTTTCAGGCCAATTGTTTTGAAAATTTGGTAATAAGTATCCGCCCAGGCCCTGGTAATCGCCGCGGCCAAAGCCGGACGCTGACCGGAAACCGTTTGCCCTGCTTCCCAATCCCAATCCATGCGCTCAATATCCTCGGAAACGTGCGAGGCCAGATCCCATTTGATCATTTCGGCTGTTTTTTCCGGCGGAGCCTGGGGTATTGTCGTCACGTGCAGATATACTTTTGATTCGGGCAAAGAAATTATGGCTAAGCGAGATCGAATTGGCTCGGGCTTGGCCTGGCGGAGCAGAGACTGAATAATTTTCTGTAATTGAATCGGATCTCTGATTTCCCCATTGCCAATCACGCCGGACGGTAAAACAACCTGTCCGGCCGAGGATATGACCAAGCGGCCGCCGCGAATTTTACCGGCTACGGCTTTGATCGACTTCTCTCCGATGTCTAAACCAAAAGCGGGTAACATATTTATGGTTCGGTTTCAATAATATTGACTAATCCAGTATCGGTATAAAAAAGCGCTTGCAACTGCCTGGTCACCTGCCCCTTAACGCCGGTCACGACGACCTGCCGATCTTCGCCGGATTCCGTAATGACGATCGTAATCGTCACACCATTTAGGTAATCCATCGGACCGTCGGTATACGGTAAAGAAATTGCCGGCGGCCAAGCGGGATCTTTTTTAATACGAGTCAGCGTATCGTTTAGCGCGGCTTCACAGGCGGCAAAGACTTGATTACCTTTGGTCCCGTCATCCGTCATGCGAAATTCACGCAAACTCATGGCCGCAATGGCGATCGCCACAATCAAACCGACCACCGTCAATGCGGTAATGCCGATAATCGCCGCTTGTCCGCGCTGATTTTTCATTTAATGCCTTCTTAAGGTGATAATGGAATCCAATTCGCTACTGGCCGGCGGATCAATATTGACGCTTTCAACCACGATGTTTACCGTGAAACTGACCGGCCCGGCTACCGGATCCATGACGGAAATATCAAAAGCAGACACGGCCACCATATCGCTGGTCAGCTGCTGGCTCTGGCCGTTACGATGGACAAACATGGCTGTCTGTCCTCCCTGCCCCGCCGCCAGATAGAAACGAACATCGCCTTCAAATGTTTGAAAAGTTATTTCGTGCGCTTGATAAGGTGTTCCGACACTGTTGGCCCAGCGGCCGGTGAATTGCAGACGCTCCATAATCAGCCGGGCATTTTGCTGGGTATCGCGATTACCTTGGGCACTGCGGTTATTTTTCATAATATCCAGCGCAAAGGAAGAGACGACCGTCATGGCCACGATCAAAATCGAGATGTAGACCAGTAATTCTACCAAGGTGAAGCCGCGCTGATTAAATTTAGCCTTTACCACTTTCATCATTTTTTTAGGGGCTACAAGCGCCTTCGTAAGCAATAATAACTTTATTCAATACTGTCGGCTGGACATTGGTCGCACTGACCAAGAAAGCTCTGACGGAAATAGTTGTTCCGCCGGCTGAAAAAGTTGCCAGATGATCATTAACCTCGGCTTGGGTACTATAGTTAGTTGCGCCGGCCAACGCCCAATCCGATCCGTTCCAATACTGCCAACTGGCGCCGTCATCATTGCTTAATTGATAGTGAACGATTCCGGTGCCGGAGCTGTCGGCGGAAAAAGAATACCAATTTGTCAGTCCCGTTATCGTTTTGGCTGTTTTGGGAGTTATGGCCGGACCATCGGTGGCATAACCCTGAATTGAATGGCCGGCATTATCAGTCTGGCGAAAATCATCAACCGCGTACCAACCCTCTACGGCTTGGGAAGAATTATCGACCGCCCGCAGATAAACCGGCTGGTTCTGATAATCCGCCATATTCAGTATCACTTCGCTCCAACTCCCGCTATTGGGCGCGTTAACGCGTTGCAATTCTTCGTTGTTGCTGGCTCGAAACAGCGCGACGTAATTATTGCCCTGACCGTTGGTGGCAAAATTACCGGCGGTGACTTTGACCAGTTCCGGTGTCAAACTGTTGACGTCGGTGACAAACACGATTCGATACTGGAAATAGCGATTATTGGAAACATTGGATAGAGCTAAAGAAGGAAAAGAAGCCACGGAATTGTATTGTTCGGAATAAAAAGTAGTGCCGGTTCCGTCCGGACCGATAAAAGACTCGCCCGCGCAAACAGCGTCATCACACGAACGCACTTGATAACGTAAATGCAGAATTCCGCGACGATAATGATCATTGGCTTCGGTCGCGGAAATGGCCCGATTGAAAACAGCGGCCTCGTCGATTCTGCCCGCCAAAGGATAATTTTTTACTGTCGGATTTACATTTTCTCCCAGTTGCGCCCCGACATTCAACTCGCTGTTCGTGTTTCGGGCGGTAATGGCTGAACCGTTGGAATTATCCAGCTGGCCGTCGAAATAAATTTTCATACCCGTTCCGTCCCAGGCACCGACCACGTGATACCATTGCCCCGCGTTGACCGTCGTATTCGATTGCAAAGTATGGCTGACTCCTCCGCCATCAACCAACTTCAAAGCGACTCGCCCATTGTCCCAAAGCTGCAGCGAATAACTTTCATCGGATAAATCGGCTTTTGTGCCCTTATGGATAATTCCGCCGAAATTTTTGTAACTATCGAGGTGGATCCAAGCCTCCACCGTGCCGTCGCTGGTCAAATCCAAACTGCTATCTTGCGCCACGGCCACCCGGTTACTCACGCCGTTGAAATTAAGCGCGGTATTGAATTTTCCCGACAAGCCATAAGCCGCCCCGGAATTCAGCCCATTGTTGCTCCGTCCCGAACTATCCCAGAGCGTGCCGCTACCTTCATTAAAATGAAACAGAAGCATATTGCCGCTCATGTTGACATTACCGCTGGGATAATCGGTTTCCGTTTGAGCGCTGTTTGGCAATTCCTTATCAGTCGGGCGCTGGGAAAGCCAAGCGATAGTTTTCCACGATTTAACACTGCCCGCATCTTTAATCGCCGAAGTATAAGTGCCGGTACCATTGACCAAACCTTGAGCCGTCAGTTGCAACCAGTTACTGATATTATTATATTCGGTATCGGCATACGTCCCGGTGTTAAATTGAGCTTGGTTATCATCAGTGAAATTTCCTACCGGGAAAGAAGTGGTCATTTGACTCCAGCCCCGATGGCGGAAACGCAGTTGCTGTCCGGCCGAAGTAAAGACACTGCTTTGAATACTCCCCAAGAGCGTACTATCAGCCTCGGTACTGGCGACAAAATTTCCTCCGCCGCTATTAACTACCTGCCAGGCATTACCCTGAACGGTCCAATTGGTAAAATCACTGGTTTGAAAATCGCCATTCGGAATAGCCGCCGCCGTGCGGTCGATCAACTGCGCTTGGCCGCCGGTCACTTCTATTTTATCCGCGTCGTAATCATAATCAGAGCCGTAAGTATAGGGCCAGTTGACATAGCAGACTTCCCAATTATCCAAATACTCTTCCAGCGTCACCGATTGCGTACTCCCCCGTTCGGACCATTCCACCGCCACCGTCACCAAGCGAGATTCCGGGTCCACGACGGTTTCACTCCCGCAGACAGCCAGTTCATTGGTACTGACTTGACGGCAAACCGGAGACAGAGAAATGCGCCGGGTAAACACCCCGATCACTTCCCCGCCGGCAGACTCGACCAAGGACCAGTTGTCACCGCTGGGCTGGAGACGATAAATTCGGCCATCGGTGCTATAGCCGCTGAAGGTTGACCAGCTCTGCTCTTTTAGATTCGTCAGGGCTTCAATCGCCCCACTCCCGAGTGTGGTCGCTTGCCAGCGGTGCTCGCTCCAGGCGACATAGTGCATCGACTGGATCATAAGTCCGGTGATCCCGGAAACCACAATCGTGGCGATAGCCAAAGCAATCAGCAATTCAATTACTGAAAATCCGCGCTGGCGTTTTATTTTTTTTGTCGGACTATATAACATTATTCCGGTTTAATGATTTCGATTTTTAATTCATACCGATTATTGTCGGCCCCGTCATCATCTTTCATTATATCGCGATTTAAGTCGCTCAGTGAGGCTGACACCACGGCGGTCAGATCATTGAGTCGATCGTATTTAACGTGCGCCGGGACGGCGGGCAAATAATCGGACACTAATTCCGACAGCTGAGTCGGCAATTTACCTTTATCAAAACCATAGGCTTCGAGAGCGATCCGAGAATCTTCCACCTCGCGCCGCAATTCAATATCCGTCTGCGTCTGCTGATCGATTTTTTCTTGTTTGACCAAATCGAAGTCACCTTCTTTTGTGGTATCCCCGGAGAACCATCCGCCGTATTGCCAGCCGTAAAACACCACGCCCACCGCGGCCGCAATAACAAGTACAATGATAATTACCAAACCAATCTTATTCATATATTTTCAGATAACATGGAGTCAGGTAACAAGTAACAGGTACCAAGGAACAAATAGGAATAATTTTTTCCTTTTTGTTACTTGTTACTTGTTACCTGTTACTTGTTTAAGAACCAAAATAGTACGCCCCCATATCATTCCTTGTACTATCGGGATTATTGTAGAAAGGATCGGGATCACCGGCGTGAATACAGGGTGAACCAGCTTGCAGATGAAAATCACTGCCCGGCGCGACAAACAGCGGGTTCTGCGAAATGGAATTTAATCCCTGATAAGTCGCTCCTTGTCCGGTGTAGTTGGTCGTGTTGCTCCAAACATCGGCGTAATTGTTGTTCAAATTAGCATTGCCGTTGGTCACATTGAAACCAGCCGAATTGTTGGTGATGATGTTGTTCCGCAATTTTGTTGCCCCGTCAAAACGATCCAGCTGAATACCGATCCCGGCCAACGTGCCGTAAATCGTATTGTTGTAATAATGAGTACCGGTGTTTCCCCGCTGAGTATAAATCCCGTTGCGCACGTTATTGAACAGATTGTAATAGACTTTGAAATTCTGCGGACGTAGAGCATAGACTCCCGTGCAAGCCGCTACAGTGCAATTGCTGACCGTATTCCGGTAGAATTGCGTACCGTTGGGCCGATCGAAATAATTGTAATTGGTGTTGTCATGGATCCGGTTGTCGTGAATCAGCGAATTGGTATCTGTGGTCGTATAAATTGCCCGCTGGTTATTATAAATATCATTTTGGTATACTTCCACACTCACGCTATTGTTCAGATAGAGGCCATAGCTGCCGGTATTATTACGAATTATATTGTCATATATTTTTGTCCCGGTATTACCAGCGTCATAAACCGCTTGGGTAGTATTATTTCTGATAGTGTTATTCCGAATTATATTACTGTTGTTGGCGCCGGCTTGCAGGTAGATTCCCGTGCCGACCGCATAAATTTCCAAATTTTCATAAATATCATTACTGGTATTGTTCTGTGAACGAATACCATTCGTAGCGCTGGTTAATTTCAAACCGGTGATACGGAGATAATTGGTTTGTGTCATCTGAAAACAATTGGTCGTACCGTCGATGATGACATTGGTATCGCCCGTCTTGTTCATGAATTCGGTATAGTTTCCCGCCGTCCCAGATTTGGCCGCGCTCAAAGTAACTTGCTCGGCATAAGTACCATTGGCGATACAAACATTATCCCCGCCCGACATCGCGGTCACGGCCTCGGCAATCGTTTTAAAAGCAGTCGCCCAACTCAAGCCATTGCCCGAAACCGGGCGCGACTGATCCACATGCCAATTACAAGACTGAGTCGTGTAACTAAAAGACCAAGTTTGATTGCTCCACCGCCCATAAGAGTGATTATCCACCGCTTCCACTTTCCAGTAGTAAGTGCCGGCTGAGGCCAGCGTCCCGGTATAAGTGCTGACACCTAGTCCGCTGACATTCATTTCCGGCGAGCCAAAGGCCGGATCATTGTCGACCATAATATGATAGGTCACGGTATCGCCGGGATCGGGATCAAGGGTGTCTTCCCAGTCGAAAGCCATCGGCATAGAAGAAATCGAAGCGCCGCTGGCGGGAGTCAGCAGATTGAAAGCATTCGGCTGGCGATTGGTATAAAAATTCCAATTTTGTTCAATCGCCCAGGTGGAACCGCCGCGAGTGTCATCGGCTCGCACCCGCCAGTAGTAAAACTGTCCCGCGGTCAGGGCGGAAGGAATGGTATAAGTGCTAGGGATAAGACCGCCGACTTCTGTCTTGGTGGTAAATGTCGGATCGGTTGAATACCATAAAGTATAAGTCACGCTGTCGCCCGGATCAGGGTCGGTACTGTCATCCCAGTCCAGCGTCGGAGTCGTCGTGTTGATATACTCTCCCGACACCGGAGCAAGCAAATGAAACGCACCGGGAGCGACATTGGCATCAACTGTCAGCGAACGATACGTTCGGCCGCTCGGCTGATCTGTGCCGTAAGTGATTCCGCCTAGTCCGTCCTCGGCCCGCACGCGCCAATAGTTAGTCGTATAATTAGTCAGGGCTTCTCCCGGCTTCAGCGTATATTCCGATAAGCTGATGCCGGTAATGGTAGTCGGCGAAGAAAAAGAGGAATTATCATCATGCTGGAATGTATAGGAAACGGGATTACCGTCGGGATCCGTGGTATCTTCCCAATCAAATGACGGTGTCAGAGTAATGGTTTCATGATAAGCGTCAGCCGGCGACAAAAGATAAAACGGTTCGGGCGGATCATTGAGAAGCGCGTTGACATACCAATTTTTTTCTTCGCTCCAGCGCTCGCCCGCCGAACCTATGGCTTTCACCTTCCAATAATTTCGACGGCCATTAACCAGTTGTTGCCCGGAGTTCAGAGTATAAGAAGTCGAATTAATGCCGGTGATTTCGGTATAAGTGCCAAAATTAGGATCGGTCGAATGCCATAAAGTATATGACACGGCATTAGGCGCCGCGCTCCAGAAAAAAGTCGGAGTCAAGGTATAAGAAGTGCTTTGGTTCGCCGGCGAAGACAAAGAGAAAGCGCCGGGCAGGCCGCTGTCATTTAAGTCATATTCACCAATCCGCCCCTCACTGCTGACACTGATTTCTTTTTGCTGGCCGGTACCATCGAGTTCTAAGGTGACGTGCCCGTAATTGGGCGTGAGCCCAGTCAGTTTATCGAACACCACCTGATCCACGGGCGGCGGAGCAAAACTGATGGCGCTGAAACTAAGAACAGTGGGAACATCAAAGGTTTCCAGCACTGTCCCGCCGGCGTAGTCATTTCCTTTAAATAAATAGAATTTGTCGGCGCCGGAATTGATCTCGAAGAAAACACCGTATTTTTCTCCGTCTTTGGCCGCGATGGACTGGCTCTGAGCCAGACGCAGGGTCGAAATGATCTGCTGAGCCGTCACATCCAGCTGGGACGATCGCTGATAAAAGCTATAACTCACGGTCACCACGGCCGACAAAATACCGATCACCGCCACGGTGACCAGAAGTTCAATTAAAGTGAATCCGCGTCGAGACATTTTTTTATTGAACCGTACTGATGACGGAATAAATCGGAGTAATAATGGATAGCGCCAAGATACCGATGCCGGCGCCGACCACCAGCATCAAGATCGGCTCGATCAACGAGGAAAGAGATTTGAGCTCGGTCACAACTTGATTGCTATATAATTCCGCCAGCCGGTCGAGAATAACGGTCACTTCACCGGTTCGCTCCCCCACTCGCACCATCCCGATGACCGTGGGCGGAAAAAGGTTTTTCTCCGCTTCCATCGATTCGGTCAGCGCCACACCCTTGGTCACCCGCTCGGCCACGCGCTTCAGCGCGTTGCCGTACAAACGATCCTTCATCGTATCGCCCGTCACGGTGATCGCTTCCACGATCGGCATGCCGCTTTTTACCAAATTGGCCAGCGTGCCGGAAAAAGCCGCCATGGCGATTTTTTCTTTGACTTGGTGAATCAGCGGCCAGCGACTCCAAAAAACGCTGCTCGATGTTTTCACCGACGGAAAACGATTGAGCCACCAAATAAAGACAATCAACCCGACCAGTACAAGCAGAATCAGCCACCAAAAATTGACGATGAAATCGCTGGTCGCCAGCAATAATCTGGTTGTACCCGGCAATTCCGCGCCGTTTTGCTGTAAAACATCGGCAATTTTCGGCACGACAAAAATCATCAGTGCAAAACCGACGCCGATCATGGCGCAAACAATGACAATGGGATAAAGCAGTGCGCCGCGGACCTGGCTGGTCAACTCGTAACGACGCCTCAACTCCGAAGCCAAATAGCGCAGATTCTTTTCCAAAATTCCGCTGACCTCGCCGGCACGTACCACTTGGATAAAAACTCGGTCGAAAACTTCCGGGTGTTTGGAAAAAGACGCCGAGAGCGGAATGCCCGAAGCCACATCCTTGCCGGCATCACGCAATATCTGGCGCAATTTGGCGCTGCGAAATTGATCGCTGACTATCTGCAAAGCTTCCACCAGCGGCAGACCGGCTTTTAGCATGGCCGCCAATTGCTCCACCAAAAGAGTTTTGTTCAGCAAAGAAACCTGGCCGATTTCCATCGACCATAAGCTGCTGCGCCGACCTTCTTTTTCTTCCATCCGCGCGATGAAAAAACCCTGGGACTGCAATTGCTGAACCGCCGTCGTTTTATCGGCCGCGATTATTTTTCCTTTTTGGGTCTCCCCGTGTTTGGAGAGCACCTCGTATTCAAATTCCGGCATATAATCCAAGATTTAAGATGTAAGATATAAGATGTAAGAAAATAAGAAAAAATTCTTCTTAAATCTTATATCTTAATTCTTATATCTTCTCCCTGGGCTCACGGGTAAAACATAGTGTCAGCTCCTGCCTAGCGAATGACTCTGAGGATTTCGTCGATCGACGTCTGCCCTTCAAAAGCTTTTTGGATGCCGTCTTCCAACATCGTCTGCATGCCGGCGGCTACCGCCGCCTCGGCAATAACGCTCGAATCCTTGCGTTCGGCGATAAGCTCCCGAATTTTGTCGTTAATTTCCAAAACTTCATAGATACCGACCCGCCCGCGATAACCGGATCCGCCGCAACGATCACAACCCTTGCTCCGGAAAAATCGTAAATTACTCCAGTCTTTTTTGGCGATAACTTGGAGTTTCACCATGTGATTCAAAGCGGCTTCCAAATCGATACCCGCCTGCCGGCTGGACAGAGATTTTAGATCGACTTTGTAACTTTCCATGCAGAGCGGACAGAGCCGCCGGACCAAGCGTTGGCCGACCGCTACATTGACGGTGGAAGATATCAAAAAAGGCTGAATCCCCATATCAATCAAACGCGGCAGAGTACCGGCGGCATCATTGGTATGGAGCGTGGACAGCACCAAGTGGCCGGTCAGGGCGGAATGGATGGCGATTTCCGCGGTTTCGGTATCGCGAATTTCGCCGATCATGATGATATCCGGATCCTGGCGTAGAATCGAACGCAGACCATTCGCGAAAGAAATTCCCACACCGGGATTAACCTGAATTTGATTGACCCGCTCAATGCTATACTCTATCGGATCTTCCACCGTGCTGATGTTTACGTCTTCGGTATTGAGCATATTGAGCACCGTATAGAGCGTAGTCGTCTTGCCGGAACCGGTCGGCCCCGTCACCAGCAACATGCCATGCGGGCGCTCAATCGCGCGCTTGATAATATCTAAATTTTTTCCTTTTAGCCCCAAATCTTCCAGGGAATAGCGTTTGGATTCTTCCGGCAGAAGGCGCAAAACCATTTTTTCCCCATGATACGTAGGTATGATGGAAACCCGAAAAGCAAATCTCTCTCCACCTACTCCCATTTTGAAACGTCCATCTTGCGGCTTGCGATGTTCGTCGATTTTGAGATTGGTCAGATACTTGATTCTGGCGATCAAGGCATCCAGCGCTAAACGAGGCAAACTGATAATATCACGCAACTGTCCGTCCACTCGAAAGCGAATGATAATTTCCGATTCTTGCGGTTCAATATGGATATCCGAGGCCTCTTCTGCCACCGCGAATTCAATCAGCGAATCAATGGTCTTGACCACCGGCAGTTTTTCCACCGCCAGCGCCATATTTTCTCCAGAAGCGTTCAATTGAGCCACATTTTCATTTATGATTTTGGCGAAATCCTTGTAAAGACCCTGACGATACAACATCAGCGCCCGGCGCAGATCGGAATCGCCCGCCAGGTAAATTTCGACTTTCCTCCCGGTCTTTTTTTGGATAAAATTGATCACCTCCAGATCTTCCGGATTGCTCAGCGCCACCTTGATGACATCTTTGTCTTGCCCGAAAACCACCGCCTGATGATCACGCGCCAGTTTTTCCGGTAAAATATTCAGGATATCAGTGGTGATTTTCTGCTCGCGTAATTTGATCAGCGGAACTTTAAGCGCTTCGGCAATCAGCTGCATCAGCTGTTCCTCGCTCAAATAATTCTTAGTAACTAAAATACGCTCCACCGGTTCGCGTAGTCTTTTTGCCTCTACCACGACCGCGTCAAACTGCTGGGGCGTAATCAGTCCCATGCCAATCAATATCACTCTCAATTTTTCCGGAGCTAAGCGCATTATTTTTGTTTCTTTGGGTCTTTAGTCTTTAGTCTTTAGCCTCTAAACTTTTTAGCTTATAGCTAAAGACCAAAGACCAATGGCTAAAGACTATTTTTGCGGTGCCGCGCAATACGGGCAAAATTTGGCGTCAGTAGGAATCATTTTCCCGCATTTTACGCAGGGATTCTGTTTTGGCTCAACTTTTTTCTCCGGCGGTTCCGGCGTTTCCTCTTCCGCCTCAGCGGCCGGCTTTTTCCACCCATTGTGGACATACTGCCGAATTTTTTCTACCACCGCGTTAATTGAAAAATTTGCCTTAACCAGATAATCTTTGGCGCCCAATTCACGGCATTTTTGGATATCTTCCGGCTGACCCAAATTGGACAGGACTACCACGGGAATCTTTTTCAACTGGGCATCGCCCTTCATTTCCAGAAGGACATCAAAGCCGTTGACTTTGGGCATAATCAGATCGAGTAATAACAAATCCGGCGGCGCATTGCGCAGCTTTTTCAAAGCTTCTTCGCCGTCCAGAGCAACATCAACGGAAAAACCTTCCTGCGTCAATTTGGTCAAATAGACCTTTTGCAGGAAGTGATCGTCTTCGGCAACTAGAATTTTAGTCTTAGCTTCCGCCATAATTACAGTAAACCTAATGTTTTTAGGCTATTTATAATTTAACACATTTCCTCAAGACTATCAAGAAATCGACCGCTCGCCCTTTTTGGCGGCACTACCCTCAAGGGGCAGGGAAAACCAGAAAGTAGATCCTCGGCCTTCTTCAGAAGAAAATCCGATCTTTCCGCCCGAGACGGTAATCGCTTCTTTCGCTACATATAGGCCCAAACCGGTTCCCTCCGGAACTTTGGAGATGACATTGTCGGCTCGGAAAAATCTCTGGAAAACCCGCGCTTGCTGATGATACGGAATGCCCCACCCTTCATCTTTTATTCGGAACACAATTTCCGAGTCCTTCTTTTGGATGGTATAAGTGATATTTTTCTGGGATGGAGAGTATTTGCTGGCATTGCTTAACAAGTTTTGGAGCACTTGCCTGATCAATTTTGGATCGATAGGTATTTGAGGCACATCCGAGCCAACGGTAAAAATTATTTTCTGATGGCGCGCCTGCATCACCGGCTGAAGTTCCTTAATGACCGACTGCGACAAATCATGAAGATCGGTCAGCACCGGATCAACTGCAATCCGGCCCGATTCCAAACGAGAAACATTGAGCAGATCATTGACCAAATGAATCATCCGCTCGTTGGAATTATAAGTTTCTTGCAAAGCCTCCATCTGCTTTTTAGTCACACGCCCCATGTCGCCATGGATGATCATTTCCAGAAACCACTTAATGGCACTGAGCGGAGTACGAAGCTGGTGCGAAGCCACGGAGACGAATTCTGTTTTCATCCGATCGACTTCCCTCTCCTGACTGACGTCGCGGAAAATTACGACACAGCCCATGACCCGCCCCGCTTCATCTTCCAAAGGAGCGGCGCTGTCCGCTACCGGCACCGATCGGCCGTCTTTGCGGATTAGGAGCGTATGATTAGTCATGGCGGTAATTTTTTTCTCCTTCATCGCTTGCTCAATGAAAGCGCCGCCAATCTCACCGGAGCGCTCTAGCACTAATTTCAAAATTTGACGATACGGCCTGCCCAAAGCTTCCACCGCCCGATAACCGGTGATCTGCTCAGCAATATGATTGAAAATGATGATTCGCTCTGATTCATCTACTACCATAACGCCATCGCCGATACTATGCAGTATTTTGTCAGTTTTATCGCGCTCCCCGGCAACTTTATTTTTTTCCGCTTCGACGTCTTCCAGAACATTGAGCATGGCGGTCTGTTGCGCTTCCATCTTTTGCTGCTGGTTCAGTAACTGCCGTGTCTGATCCGCCACTTTTTCTTCGACGCCCGCTCGCGACTTTTTTAATTTGAACGTCAAGCTATCAAACGACCGACTCAGTTTTCCGATCTCATCCTGATCTGGCACTTGTACTCGATAATTAAGATTACCCCGCTCCACCTCTTCCACTCCACGTTGTAGTTTCTCGATCGGCCTAACCATCTGGCGCGCCAGATGCCAAGCCACTATCACGCAGATCACCAGGCTGATAACCAGAAGAACGCCCAAAACCATAACCAAATCTACGATTGGTGAACGTGCTTCGGCCGTATCGATCTCTCCCAGCAGGCACCAATCCGCCGACGGAATCACATTATATGCTCCCAAGACCGAATGTTCCCGATAATCACGATAAATCCCGACGGCCCGATGGGCTCCGCTTTCCGAAGATAGCAAAGATCCGGATGATTCCCGAGCATTCTGACGGCACTCCTCCGCCGCTTGAGTGTCAATATTTTTTTTGAGAAAGTCCTGATCATGATTTTCCCGCAAAGGACTTATAACCACACTGTCTTTATTTATCAGATAAATTTCGCCGGCCTGGCCTAGGCCCAAAGGTGATGACAAAAGTTTATAAAGGCTATCGGCCCCAATATCAGCCACCAGGCCACCAAGCAACTGTCCGGCGTCACCATAGATCGGCATGGCAATATCGATGCAAGGCCGATTATCCAATTTTGAAACATGAAAATCCTCGAAATAAAATCCTTGCTCGGACAAAGCGGAAATAACTGCCGGATCGGTCACGTCAATCTCAGATGGATCAGTCGACATAATCACCTGGCCGGATGAATCCAACAAGGAAACCTTGAAAACCTCCGGCGTGGTTTGCACTATCTGCTTCAAGCGCTGATTGGCTCGATTATAATAATTCGTGTAATCAGGTGAATCTTTGACCGCGCCCAAAAGATCGGTAAAGGCAAAACCATTACTCGCGGTCGACTTAATCAGATCGCGATAACTGTTTAAATAAAGATTGACTTGCCCAGCACGTGATTCGGTAGCGGTTTCCAAATGCGACAAAATCAGCCGATCCAAAACTGTTTGGGTCTGACGAACTACGACAAAACCGATCGCAACCGTCAAGCAAGCGAAGAAAACAAGGAAAGACCACAAAATTTTAGATCGGATTTTCATTAAATTTGATTATTCCAGTAAATCTAGCAACTTTTGGGCGACACGCATATGACGGTCTTCATCATCACGAATAGCCGTAACTATAGCTCGAGTCTTCTCATCTTTGAGATCACGCAAGTAATCGCTATATAAATCGCGTGCCTGTTTTTCTAGCCAATAGAGGTCTTCGAACATTTTTGATAAAATTTTGTCAGCCATTGTTGTTTTGCTTCAATTGTTCAAATTTTCCTTTATGCCCCTCACTTTCCGACACTAATTTCTGCAATAATTCACGAGCGATCGTTTTTTTCTCGGGCTTCAAAGAAGAGCGATCTATTTCAGTCAGGTAAGTACTCCTGAACTTAGCAATCATTGATTCCTCCAGATCAACCGCTTGCTGAAATTTTTGTGACCAATCAGAACCATCATCCACGGGAGATCCGGCTGAGAGAGCTTCTTGTTTTGAACCTCGTTGACGCTCTAATTCAGCCTTCAATTCCACCATCCGCAACTCCCGGCCGACCATCAGCTGATTGAATTTTTCCAAATTTTGGCTTTTTTGCTCGATCAATTGATTAAGTTTGGCTGTCCGCTCTTCGTTTTGCCGCATAAGCGAAAGACTTTCCCGCAATTTATTTTCCTGCTCAAAAGAACGGGAAATTAATTGAGCCAATTCACCAAACTCGGTTCGGCTGCGCAACAGCGATTCCAGCGGATCGGCCCGATTTTTCTGGAGACTGGCAGAAATTTTACGCAAGGGACGATTGATCACGATAAACCAAGAAAATATCACTAAAAATAATATTAGGCCGGTGATGGTCGCAAAAAAATAGAGTTGCCGATCTTTAGCCTGACTGACAATACTTAAAAAAGGATAAGTAATAGTCATCTCCAACTGCCGGACCACCGACTGATTAATTCCCAGCAGATCAATGCGAAAAGTCGCCTGGCCGGCATTAATATCAAAAACAGGGGTGAAAAATATGCCAGGAGCTGGATCTACCAGATCGGCGGTTCCGCCACTCAAATCAGCAATACTACTAAGATATGAATCATCCCACTGACGAGCCACGATCCAAAAACCTCTGGGTGCCGAAACCCGGTCAATATCGTCAGACGGCTGAATCGGCGCAGTCCTAACTTCCAAGAAGCCACCGGCGGTATTTACATAGAAATGGTTAAAAAATTTACCCGCCACCAATTTTTCCTCCAGCGCGTTTTTTTCCGGGAACTGAGCCAAACCGGCCGCTTGTGAGTTTTCTGAGGAATAAACCAAATCCAATCCCGGCCGATAAACCCACGCGTAATCAATTTGATAAGTATCAAGCCCCGGCTCCAGATTATCACGCGCCCAAACCGGATCGGCGCTAGATGCGAAACTGACCATCTCGTCCCAGCGGGAATAATCATCTCCCAACTGCCTTAACGCATCACCTTTCAAACTGATCGTCCGCTCGGCCAGCTTAATTTCTTCTTTGGTTTTGGCAATCAGCTGTTCGTTGACGGTAAGATCTTCTTGATATTCAAAAGAAATAATAGCGGCCGCGCTTAAAACGATCACCGAAAATATTATGATAGGAATGAGAATATATAGCTTCATAAATGACTAATGTTATTTTTGTTTAAGCCGCTCTATTTCTTTTTTTAGTTGCACCATTCTTAATTCACGGTCAACCATCAGCCGATTGAATTTTTCCAGTTCAATCAATTGCTTTTTCATCTTTTCCTGAGTCGTTTTTAATTCGGTAATATCCAGCGATATACCGATAATTCCCTTCACCCGCCCCCGGTCGTCACGATAAGGAAGTTTGTCGGTATGAAACCATTTTAGGCCATCTGGTGTCGGCATCGATTCCAAAATATTGAGCTGTGGCCGGCCCGACTTGATCACTTGCTGATCGGCCAGCCAGTATTTCCCAGCCACTTCTTCGCCGTAAATCGACTTCAAATCCTTTCCTTCAAGCTGTTCACGCGATTTTTTTAGACTATCCGCCAGAGCTCGATTGACCCTGATGAAGCGATTATTAGAATCCTTATAAAAAACCAAGGCGGGAATGGCGTCCAGGATCATACTGAGTTCTTGGCCCTGCTGATCCAGCAGCCGCCGGTTCAGAATCAAATCGGTGATATCTTGAAAAATTCCGGTCAATTTGATTATTTTTCCGTTTTGTCTTTTGGCCTTGCCGATCGCCCGAACAAAAATTTTACGTCCTTTAGCGGTAATTAAGGACAACTCTAAATCAAAAGGCGTACCGTCTTTTATGGCGAGCTCAACCGCCCGGGTAATAATCGGCTTAGCTTCCGGCGCGTAAAAATTAATCCCATTCTCCGCCGTCGGTTTAAAGCTTTTGTCCAGTTCATGGATCTCATAAACTTCATCGGTCCAGTTTTGTCGGCCAGTCGCGACATCCAATTCCCAACCGCCAACCCGGGCAATCCGGCCGGCTTCGGCCAATCTTTCTTTGGCCAACTTGATTTCTTCCTCCATTTTTTGCCGCTCGGTAATATCGCGGGCAACCGAGAGGATAACCGGCTGTCCTTCCCAATCGATAATTTTGCTGCTAAGCTCGGTCGGAATTTTATGGCCGTTTTTAGCGATATGAACCGTCCGAAAAATCGATGACCCCGTCTTTTTGAGCTCCGCTATTTTGCCCGGGACATTCTTGGCATATTCCGGAGAATCAATATCCTGCGGCTTCATTTTCATCAATTCATCTCGAGAGTAACCCAGCCGATGGCAAGCCGACTGATTCACTTCGATGAAATTTCCTTCCGGACTATGGATAAACATCGCGTCTTGCGCCAAATTGAAAACATTCTGGAATTTTTTCCCCTCTTCGGCGCGTGAAATTTCCGCTTTCCGTTGCGCCGATATGTCACGCAGGGTGATAATTCGTCCCGCCAATTGATCGCCCAGCCGCAAGAACGGATTGACGGTGATCTGCAAATAGTAATTCTGATATTGGATTTTGGCCTGATCGGTTTTTTCTTGCTGGTAAAAAGCCGGCGACAAGCCCAAGCGCCGGAGCCAAGTCTCGCCGTCACTGCCGAGCGGAATGAAATTCACTCCCAGAATCTTTTTGGCCGATTGGTTGATGGCGCTGATTCGATTTTGGGAATCCAGAATAATTTCACCGTCCGCCATCTGGGCAAACAAAGTTTTTTCGGCAACCGGGATGATATCCAGCAATTGCCAGCGAAAAATCGCCCAACTGACCATAATGCCGGTAATCACAAACATGACCGGACCGAGATCATAGGGGGGCCAGGGATTTAATTTGAAAACATAGAGCGCGTTGCCAATCAAAGGCACGCAACCCGCCACAATCAGTAACTGAGTCTGCCGATGTAACAGACCCTTCGAGCGCTGACTGGTCCGGATCAGCCAGACCAGGCCGAGCAAAGTCAAAATATAACTGTAGCCGATATGGATCCAAATCCACCAGCCGTAAGTGTAAATAACCGGAGAACCGGCGACCGAGCTAATCGGAGTGATCTCAGACCACAGCCAGTGATGCCACTGATTGGTCGCCACCACCAGCAAAGTTACGGCGGGAATCAACCAGAAAAGCCACAAATTACTAGGCTTTAACCACTTATCGCGTCCGCTGAATCTCACGGCAAAAAAGAACCAGGCAACCGGCAGACTGACTATCCCCAAATAACTGAATTGTGACCAGATGATCTTGGTATCAAGCCCGGCGACAAGCGATTCCCCTATCCCGGTAATTGACCACACGGCGCAAGCCAGCATCATCACGGCAAACCAGCCGGCGCCAGCCACGGCTCGGCGACGGACGGCATAAATCGCCAGAAAAAACGAGATGGCTCCGGCCGCCCCCAACAAGCTGGCATAAATCAAGTTCCCTAGTAGCATATTTTATTTCTTTGGTTTCGGTTTTAACCTTATCGACAAAAACTCAGTAAAAACACTCAAGGAAAACATCACAAAAATCAATTGGACAGCTTTTTATGAGCCAAAGTGATCAGATCCTTGAGCTGCCAATTGGATTTTATCAGAAAATCATAAACACCTTCGCGTGCGGCCTCGTCGGCTCGATCGGCGTCCGCCAAATTAGTCAGGACAACAACTTTTATTTTCCGACCCCAATCTTGCGCGCGCATTTGCCTGAGCATTGTCATACCATCCATTTCCGGCATCACAATATCCAGCAAAACCAAATCGGGCAGGTGCTGTTGCGCCAGAGTCAGTCCTTCACGGCCATTGTGAGCCAGCCAAACTTGAAAACCTTCTTTGGTGAATCTGTCTCCTAAAATACTCGAGATCGGGATTTCATCTTCGACGATCAGGATTTTTTTACCGGCAGAAACAGGTGTCAACAATTTATTAGTTTCGGTCATATGTGAAAATCCAGTTTAAAGACGCTTTTGACCAGACTGGCTCGGCACCGATGCTTGGCCGCGGAGCGGCCAAGAGACAAAAAACGTTGAACCTTGATTCTCTTTTGAGGTAAACCAAATTTTGCCACCGGTTCGATCTACCATTTTTTTGGTGATATACAAACCCAAACCCTGTCCGGCCGGATCCATTTTAATGGCATTATGGCCTCGAAAAAGTTTCACAAACATATCATCTTGATCAGATATGGAAATTCCGCAGCCGGTATCCGAAACGCTCAGCACAATCCGGTGATTGGCCGGAGACAAACGAACGGTTATTTTCCCGCGGGGAGAAGTGTATTTGACGGCATTGGATATCAAATTTTGCAATACATGATTGTAAACACTGGCATCGATCTTGATCTCGGGCAAAGCCGGATCATAAATTTTATTCACGCTTAGCGACTTTGCCGATAATGCTGGCTGAAACTGACGAATGATCTCATCTGTCAGTGCCGGCAATCGAACATTTTCCGGCTTGATCGCCATAGTGCCTAATTCCAAGCGAGAAACTTCCAGCAAAGAATTTATCAGTTTGGCCATGCGCTGGCTCCCCAGTACTATTTCTTTGAGGTAATTTTTCTGATCGGGGGAAAAATTTGATACATCCGCCGACAACATTTCACCGTACCAATTGAGTGCAGTCAGCGGTCCACGCAACTGGTGTGAAGCCAATGAGACAAATTCCGTTTTGGCCAGGTCGATTTCCCTGTCCCGGGTCACATCTCGAAAGACGCCCACGCAACCCCAGACCTTTCCCGACTCGGAAAAAATAGGAGAAGCACCGCCGGCAATAGGCAGTCTCGTTCCGTCCCTTCTGATAATTATCAAATGATTCGCCAATGGCGTCGTCTTGTCACGCTTGATCGCCTGGATCATGAAATCTTCGGCCGAGCGATTGGAATTTTCACGGACAAACACCAAAACCTTTCGGTGCGGCTGGCCGATGGCTTCGGCGGCTGACCATCCCGTCAGTTCCGACATGACACGATTAAACAAAATTATCTTCCCTTTGGCGTCACAGGCCACCACTCCGTCGCTGATCGCGCCGATGATCGCTTTTTCTTTGGCGTTTCTGATAGACTCCAGCGCTTGTTCCAGATTTCGGCGGTCGGTGGTGTCATGGAAAAAACCCATTAGATATGAATGCCCGGCAATTTCGATCTTGGTGGAATTTATATCCGCGTAAAAAACACTGCCGTTTTTTCGCCGGACCGGTAAATCCGGCGCCAGGTGAATTATTCCCTTCATCTGCCTTTTGAATGCAGATATCACCCGAGGCAGATCTTTTTTGGGATGAATATCATCAACAGTTAGATGGCTGATTTCTTTTGTAGTATAGCCCAGCATTCGGGATATGGTCTTGTTCCCCAGGTAGAATTTCCGGCTTCCGGGATCGACGACGATAATTCCATCTTGCGCCTTATCAAAAATGGTTCGAAAACGTTCCTCGGATGCTTTCAAAGCGCTCTCGGCTAATTTTTGCTTGGTAATGTCGCGGACAGTGGCCAGCAGAAAAGTTTCTTTCTCGATTTTGACCCTGGACAACAAAACATCGGCCGGGAATTCCTGGCCATCGATTCTTTTATGCACCCACTCGAAAAAATTGGAGCCTTGACGCATCGCCTTGTTTATCATGGCCTTGGCCTTATCGGGCGAAGATTTACCATCCGGCTGAAACCGAGGGGACAATTTCCAGGGAGCATAAGACAAAAACTCGGCTTCGCTTTTTGCTTTGAATATTTTGAGAGTGGCAGGATTTCCCGCAGTAAAATTCCAACTGGGCGGTTCCAATGTCATGATGGCATCATGAGAAGCAAAATACAGACTTTGATACTTGTGCACACTGGATTGTTCTTCACGTTCGGCTTTCCTCAGATTGGTAATGTCTTCGATCGCCAGCAGAAGAATCCGCGGTTTGGCCGGCAGACGGGGAATGCGTCGAGCATTTAATAACATGGTTTTAGTCCCAATCTCCTCAAAATCATGCTCAATCTCGTAATTATTGAAGACACTGCTCTTGGTAATGATGTTTTTCAGCAATTGCCGCAGTTTGGGAATGTCCCATTGCCGATTGCCCAAATCATAAATAAAACGTCCGACTGTCTCCCGCGGCTTAACCCGGAAGGTTTGATAGAAAGACTTGTTGGCTGAAATTACTTTTAGCTTGTCATCCAGTACGATCAAGGGTTCGCGCACCGTTTCCACAATACCCGAAGCATATTCAAGAGCTTCTACTATCGATCCTGCTATCTCTTTTTTATAATTAAATTTCATTTATAAAAAGTAAGCCGGTTAAACTACTGCCGTTGAAAATTATTTATCGACTTTGTTATGGACTAGTTTCACCAAGTCCTTGAGCTGCCAATTAGCTTTGACGAGAAAATCATAAACTCCGCTAGCAGCGGCTTCCTGAACCGATTCCGCGTCGCTCAAATTGGTCAGAATCACCACCGGAACGCGCCGGCCGAATTCTCCGCTGGCCCGAAGTTTTTGGAGCATCGTCAGGCCGTCCATTCGAGGCATGATAATATCAAGCAAAATCAAATCCGGCTGGATCTCCAAAGCCTTTTTTAATCCGAGCAAACCATCGGCGGCCTCGTGAATCCGAAAACCATCTGCCTCGAATTTTGTTTTCAGCGGGCCGATAATGGTTGCATCGTCCTCAATGATTAGAATCTGCTTTTGGTTTTTAGACATATTTTTTTGATTAATACGCCTTTCTTTTGTTTGGATGCCGAGATTATTATAACATAAACCAATTTATTGTAAAAGCGGTCCGCCGGCAGCGGATCGCTGATTGATTCCTGATTTTAGAACCTACTCCAGCTCATCTGCCTTTTAGTTTCTTTTTTACCAGAGCCACTATTTGCCACAACTGCCAATTGGACTTGATCAGAAAATCGTACACTCCTTCGCGGCCAGCTTCATCGGCCCGGTCCGCGTCAGCCAAATTGGTCAGCATAATGACCGGGATTTTCTTACCCCAGGATTGCGAGCGCATCTTCCGCAACATAGTCATCCCATCCATTTCAGGCATCACAATGTCCAGCAAGATCAAATCGGGCTTTTTCTGCTCGGCCAAAGACAAACCTTCTTGGCCATTGCGAGCCGTCCAGACCGTAAAACCCTCTTTGGTCAAACGCTCCTGTAAAATATTACGCACCGGGATTTCGTCTTCTACCACTAAAATTGATTTTCGCGAGACTGAGGTTGCGGCAGCTGGTGTTGTTTGCAACATAAATTTAATATTTTTTATTTCGTAGTGAATTTAGAGGTTTGCCCTCTTCCGCCTTCATTCCACTCAGCGGCCAAGTGACAAAAAACGTCGATCCTTGATTTTCTTTGGACCGGAACCAGATCCGTCCGCCGGTACTTTCCATAATTTGCTTGACTATATATAGGCCCAAACCCTGTCCGCTGGGATCAATTTTTGCCGCGTTGTCGGCCCGCCAGAGTTTATTGAAAACATCAGACTGCTGATCGGCCGGGATTCCGCAACCGGTATCGGCAACACTGAGCAAAAACTCACTGCCCTGTTTACTCAAACTGAGAGTTATTTTACCCCGTGCCGGTGTATATTTTATGGCGTTGGAAAGCAAGTTTTGCAAAATATGACGATAAATATCTGGATCCAGCTGAATCAATTCCAGCTTCGGATCGTAGTTTGTAGCCAGTTGGAGTGATTTATCCTTCAAGGACGGCCAGAAATCTTTGATGATTTCTTTCGTCAGTTCGGCCGGACTTATTCTTTTTGGTTTCACCGACACAGAACGCAGCTCCAAACGCGAAACATCCAACAATGAATCGATCAAACCCACCATCTGTTGGCTCCCCCTGATAATTTCGTTTAACTGCGCCTTTTGGGCCGCGGTCAAATTGCTGGTGTCCTCCGACAGCATTTCACTATACCAGTTGAGAGCGGTCAGAGGCGTGCGCAATTGGTGCGAAGCCAGAGAGATAAACTCAGTTTTGGCTCTATCCGCCCGCGCCCGCTCCGTGATATCGCGCACATTGCATTGGATCACTTTCCGGGTATGATTCTCGGTGTAGACATTGCAGACAAATTCGGTATTTATCTGCCGGCCATCCCTGGTCAGTAAGGGCAAATTATCGTAGCGGACATAGCCCTTTTTTTGCAGAATCTGGAAAGTCTTTTGCGCCAACTTTTTATCCTGGAAAAATCCCAGTTCCCAAAGCCTTTTCCCGACAAAATGTTTCTGGGGGTAACCCAGGATTGATTCTAGGTAAGGATTGGCCTCCGTGATCAGTCCGGTATCGGCATTGAGCAATAAAACCCCGTCCTGCGCCGTTTCAAATAGCCGGCGATAGCGATTTTCGGTGATTTCGAGATTTGTCAGGGTCTCTTTGATTTTGGTGATATCTCGAACGATCGCCCAAAACCCGACGATTTTCCCGCGAGCATCGCGCAGGACCCAAGTTCGCAGAGAAACCGGCACCCGCGTTTTGTCCCGGCGAATATATTCCTTTTCGTAATAATCTGAAAATCCGCGACGCGCCACTTGCTCGCGCAAGATACGGCTCTCAATTTGATGCCATTTGGGCGGAGTTAAATCATTGTAAGTCAGGCGGCGCAGTTCCGAGAGAGAATAACCGGTCAAGTCGCAAAAAGCCTGATTGGCTTCCGTAATTCGACCGGTCAGATCCACTGAAGCGATGCCATCCGCGCTCGATTGGTAGAGACTGCGATATTTCTCTTCCGATTTTTTCAGGATTTCGGTCATCTGCCTCAAAGAAGTAATATCGCGCGCCACTACCGTCGCCCCGACGATCTTTCCCGTTTGATCAAGCTGGGCGCAAATTGAAGTGGAAAAAGATTTTTTGGTTGAACCAAAAGGGATCTCGTATTCAACATTTCGGCTTCCGCCCCGGCGCAAAACGTTTTGCAGAACCGGATTGATAATCCTCCGTAAAGCCGGCGGGAAAACCTGTCTGATGGTTTTGCCCAAAAACTTGTCGGGCGGGGCAAATAAGCTTTTGGGATCTTGGGCGTAATATTTTACAAATCGCCCACGGCGATCCAGCACGAAGATCAAATCCGGTATCGACTTAATCAACGCCTGTAATTCTCTCTCCGAACGAGCCACGGAACGCTGATCTTCTTCGTGACGATCAGTTTCAATCCGCAAAGAGATGTGATCGGCCACCGAGCCGGAAAAAGCCTGCTCCTCCGGCGTCCAGTAATGAGACGCCCCGACAGACTCACAACAGATGATTCCGATCACCCGACCGTGCAAACGGATCGGAACATCCATCATGGAAATAATTTTCAGCGGCTTGAGATATCCCGAGGTAAATTCTTTGGTCCGCCGGTCATTTTGGGCGTCATCGGCCGCAATTACTCGGTTGGCCGCCAAGTGACGAAAATAAACCGGGTAATGACTGGCCAGCAGCCGAGTCCCGTGTTCATGCTTTTTCCGGCTGGAGACATACTGATCGGCGCAATAGATGGCCTTGTTGTATTCGGTATAAAACCAAAGGCCAACTCGCTCCACGCCCAGCGCAACGGAAAATTTTTCCAGAATCCGAGCCAGATCTTCATCAAGGTGAGCAGTAAAAAATATCCGACCGATTTCCAACAATGATTTTTGAAAAAAAATTATTTTTCGCTGGCGCGCACGTTCTTTTTCAGCCAACGAATGACTAGCTGTGATATTATGCATCGTCACCTGATGTCCGACCAATTTCCCGGCATCAATCACCGGTCGAGCCAGTAAACGATAATATTGCCGCGTCCCGCGCTTGGAAATGGTTTCTATTTCTACTCCCTGATTTTTTCGCAACGACAAATATGTCCGCAGATAATTAGTGGCCTTAGCCTTGGAATCAGGCGGTAAATTAGAACCCCGAGTGATATTATGGCCGATCAATTCTTGGCGCTGATAACCGCTCTCACGCACGGCCACCTGGTTCACATCCACAACATTGCCTTTTAGATCTAAAATCACCACTGAATCAACCAAACCCTCAAATAATTTACGGTATTTATTTTCGCTAATTTTCAACTTTCGGGTGATCTCCAATTGCGAAGTGACATCCGTCCCGGAACTGATAATAGCGTATATATTCCCCCGCGCGTCAATCAAGGGAGTATTGTACCAGCGAATAATTTTTTCCCGCTTCTGCTTGGTCAATATAGCATTTTCATAATGGCGGACTGATTTTATTCTGCCGGACATAATCTGTCTAAATACTCGCTTGACGGCGGGAATATTTTGCCGCAGCAAAAAATGATCGAACCAATTTTTCCCGATCATCTCCGCCCGGGTATAACCGATCATTTTTCTCCCGGCTCGATTGACCAAGACAACCCGTCCGAAACGATCCAAGATTAAAATAAAAACAGCTGTCAGGTCGAAGCTGTTTTGCATACGTTTTAACTCGGCCGGAGAAAAAAATAACTGGGCATCAGCGGAAGACTTTGATTTTGATTTTACTTTTGGCATATATATTTACACCCTATAGCTAAATATTAAAGCAAAAAACAGCCCCTGGCAAGGGGCTGTTTTTATCGCAGAGATAGTGATGTTACGAGGCGCCAAAATAAATCAGAAATTTGAATCTCAAAATTCGAAACAAGTTCCAAACCATAAACCTAAATATTTAAAAGTTTGTTTTTGAGATTTTGGGCTTAGGTATTGTTTCGGGTTTCGGATTTTGTGCTGCGGATTTTTTGTTGTCACCAGAAAGTGAAACCTCATCGGGACTCAGCCGAGATTCGATCTTTCCCCCGCCCAACAAATACAACAACGCCTGTTCCGCCGCGCGCTCGCTGGCTTCTTTTTTATTTTCTCCCTCGGCTTGAGCCAGCGGCTGGCTCAAAACGGTGACTTCCACGGTACATTTATAAGTATCGTGCTCCCCGCTCTCCGCCAGTTTGGTATAAACGGGATTCTCATTGTAACGTTGGTGCACCAGTTTTTGCAGGGCGCTTTTCGGATTGTCCTGACCGGCTCGGCGCATCGCTTCGTCCAAGCGAGATAAAATATGGCGTTCGATAAATTTCCGAGCCGCTCGCTCCCCGCGATCAACAAAGACCGCTCCGACAATCGCCTCTAAACTATCGGCGTAAATCTGGTCGCGCGAACGGACGGTGAAATGATAGGAAAAAGGATAATCAGAGTAACGCACGTATTTGTCCAGACCGAGCTGACGAGCGATATCGGCTAAAACTTTGTTACTGGTCAGCTCACTGCGCAGGACGGTCAGATCTTCTTCCGAGGCATCCGGATAGAGCTTGAAAATGTTTTTACTGATATGGGCGCTGAGCAGTGAATCCCCCAAGAATTCCAAACGCTCATAGTGGCAATCGCCACTATGCTTCTTGGCACCGAAACAGGAGTAATGAGTCAGGGCCTGAGCCAATAGGTCTTTGTGCCGAAAGCGCAAGCGAAGCTTGCGCTCGAGATCTTTATAAACACTAGGCATATCTGAAAAATAAAAATTCAAAGCTTAAAATCTAAAAGAAATTTAAAGGCAAAAGTCAAAACAATATTTTAAACTTTAAGCTTTTAATTTCCTTTGAATTTTAAGCTTTAGATTTTAAATTTTGATCGCTATCACAGCTTTACCTCCAGTAAGTCCTCCGCCACCGTGATTTCGCCGCTGAATTCTCCGGCTTCTTCTTTCAGATTCCGGCCTGCGCAACTCGGTCCGATATGCGTCAGGATAACTTCTTTGGCCTCCGCTCCCTGGGCGATCGAAGCGATTTGCGCCGGAGTGAGGTGTCCGTCCGTCGGCCGGTCGCTGGGATTGTTGCATTCCATAATGTACAAGTCTACGCCCTTTCCTAATTCTGACAAGGCGGGACAGACTCCGCTGTCGCCCGTAAAAGCAAACGATTGGTTTTTGGCCGAGAAGCGATAGCCGAGGCACTTTAGATGATCGGAATGCGTCACCAAGCGAGCCATCACGCTTATTTTACCGAATTCAATCAAACTATTGCCGATCTCATGTAACTCCACTTTGAAAGGCAGATTTTCCGCCGCTCCGGGAAACATAAGTCGCACCAATTCCCAAAAAGTGCGCGTGAGCCCTGCTGGGCCGAAAATATGGAGTGTCCGAGTGCGCGGCTGAGGGAAATTATACTTATACATCTGAATCAGAGGTATCAGATCGGCCAAGTGATCGGGATGGAAATGAGTGAGAAACACCGCCTCAATCGTATCGAGGTTTGTTTCCACCTCGCGCGCTCGGCGCAAAGTGCCGCTGCCGGCATCAATCAAAAAATGAGTTCCCCAACCATCGCAGTCGATGGCAGTCGTGGAACGATCTGGTTGTTGGTGGCAGGTGCCGGTACCTAAGAATGTAATTTTCATAAGTAAAAAGTCAAAGGTCAAAAGTCAAAAGTTACTTTTTAAGGGTAATATTTGGGGCATTAACATACAACGGGACTATTGGCTCGGTAAAATCATGCGACTCTTTCAGTCTACCCTGTCCGATCCAGCTGATTAATTCAGCTCGCTGTTCACCTGACAAGGGACTAGCCAAAAAGTTTTTATTTTTAGCACCTAAGATAATTTTCTTTTCTTTGGAAATATACCCAAAAAATTCTTCACTTTTGACTTTTGACTTTTGATCTTTGACTTGTTCAACCGCGAACCGTACTTTCCCTTCACTTACCCGCTTCACATACACCAAATCTTTAATATTATCCAACACTACCGTATAAGGCGGCTTGAGATTTTTTTGATTGGCCTCGTAAATTTCAAAGGCCTCAATCGGCACGACGGGAATTTGCCACGCATAAGCCAGAGCATTGGCGGTGGCCGCTGCGATCCGCATGCCAGTGAAAGAACCCGGTCCGGTAACGCAAAAAATCGCGTCGGGTTGCCCGCGTCGCGCCAGGACTTTTTCAATCGCCGGCAGTAATTCTTTCGAAAGCTTAAAACCGGCCGCCCATTCGCGAGTAAAAATTATTTTAGAGTTATCGCCGTAAGCCACCAAGGTTTTTGAGGGCGAGGCGTCGATGATTAGATAAGGCATGAAATTTTGTCTTTAGTCTTTGGTCTTTGGTCTTTAGTCGTTAGCCTCCGCAATTTTAACTGATGTTCTGGCGTCTAGCCAAAGACTAGAGACTAAAGACTAAAGACCTCTATTTCCCTTCCCAAACTCCGTTTTTTATCTTATCATTAAGAAGCTAGGTTTTAAAGCATTTTCTGAATCTAATGAAGAAACGTAACTGGTTTTTTTTGATTTTGACCCTGGTCGGTATCGGCCTATTTTATTTAATTGCGGAGCGAATCGGCTGGGATAAAATCCGCGAGGTGTTTTCGGTTTTTCATTGGTGGCAATTTGCCCTGCTGATCGGACTATATTTTGTCTCGATTTTTTTTATGTCTCTCTCCATGCGAATAATCTTGAAATCGCTGGGCTATCACCTACCGTTTGCCAGTCTCTTCGCCCTGACTAATATAAATCTGTCGGTCGGATACCTGACTCCTTTCGCCTATCTCGGCGGGGAACCGGTCCAGGTTTATCTAATGTACAAACGTCACCAGATACCAATCGCCGCCGGCACCGCCAACGTCGTCCTGGAAAAAATCGGGCGACAGGTAGTTATGATGATTTTTATTTTAGTCGGCATGGCCTGGCTGGTTTTTAATCAAGCCTTGCATATTTATTATCGCATCGGTTTGCTGGCTCTGGTTGCCTTTATGGTTTTTGTACTCTGGGCCTACTTCGCCAAATCGATTTCCGGCGAAGGATTTTTTCGCTACATGCTCCGGCTGTTTCATCTGAATAAATGGAAACTACTGACTAGCCCCAAAGTCGCGCCGGTCATCGCCAATATCGACGAAAGGACATCCGATTTTCTCATCCACCACCAGAAGACTTTTTGGATTTCACTAATTTTCGCCACCGCGGCTGAACTAATACCGCTTTTTCAAATGGCTTTCGCTCTCTGGTTTATGGGTCTGACCCCCAGCTTTGTCAGCATCTTGCTTTTGTTTATGTTCACGAATCTACTCACTCTGATTCCCACACCGGCTCAGTTGGGAACCTTTGAGATCAGCGGAGTTTCGGCTTTCGCCATCAAGGGCGCCACCGCCGGAGCCGGTTTGATTTTCAGCGTTTTTCTCCATGTCGTCAACATCATCAGTGTCCTGCCGGGGCTGTTTTTGGTCCCCCTTTATGGCATGACCATCAAAGAAGCGGTGTTTAATGGAGAGGATGTACAGAAAAAATTAAAAGCTAAAAGTTAAAAACAAAAAACAGTCTTAAAGGCAAAAATTAAAATTTTTGATTTCAAGACTGTTTTTTTGAACTCTTTTAAACCCTCCTCAGTACCCAAATCCTGGCTTCTTCACCCAACAGATTGATATCTGTTTTTTGTTTTAGTTCAAAAGAGGAAGTGAATTTTTTCAGAGCAGATTCGAAACCGATAATGTCGCCGTTGAGCACAACCAAGCGCCCGCCTGTTTTTAAGACTCGGACGGCTTCGGCTAGAAAATCGGTGAAAAGATTTGGATCCTTCGCGAAAGTTTTGCCAAACGGCGGATTGGTGGCGATAACATCGACTGATTTATCGGGCAGTGACAATTTTTGAGCTTCACCCACCGCCAGTTCGATGTTTTTTCTGTCAGCGGAATTGGCCTGAGCGGTCTCGACCACATTGGCATCGCGATCGAAGCCGAGAATTTTTTGCGCCGGCCCGGTCAACGAACGTTCCATCAAAATAGTCCCGGAGCCGCAAAAAGGATCAACGAAGACATCGGTCTCGCGCGGTGACGACAGCTGGACCAGAGCGTAGGCAACCGTCGGCTTGAGCGCGCCGGGCAACTCGATTTCTTTATACTGGCGATTACTGAAAGATTTGTTGGACAAACGCAGGCTCAAAATCAACTCACCGCTTTTGAATAAACGGACATCAAATTCTATTTTGGCCCGGCCGTGAGTTGCTTTCCATTTGTTGAACTTCAAGGCGATCGTACGCGAAACTACTTTGTCCAAATCAATGCGCCTAAAATTGAAACGGCCATAAACATGGGTAAAAACCTGAAAAGTCGTATGCTTGGGCTTGCTGTAAAGCTGGGCGTGGTATTTTAAGCCGTACTCAAATGAGGCATACTGCATTTTTTCCTCCAAAGTACTGAGCGTCGAGCGGCTCCGAGTAAAACCGGTTTCATTTATCAGTACATAGAAAATGTCTTCGATCGAACGCAGGTCCAAAAGCCGGCGAGGATGGCCGTTATAATCAATGAAAATAAAGCCGCGCTCCTGACGCAAAATGACAAAATCCTTAAGTTTTTCCTTAATCTCGGCTTCGGCGATACTGTTTAAGCCTTTGATACAAGTGAGCATTAACATATGAAGCTCCGCGGGTCAAAGCCCGCATTATTCGTCAACAGAATTTCGCGGAGCGAAATCCTGCCGAAGCCCCGCCCTAAACGGGGCGAAGGAGGATAGCTGAACTTTACACTAAGGAAAGAAGCTGGTAAAGTAAAAACGTTATTAATCAATCAAAACATATGAAAAAGATCCTTGGATTATCCTTAGCTTTAGTCCTGCTCCTGAGCTCTTTTTGTCTAATTTCCTGCACAAAAACCGAGCCCCTGGCCACTGTCAGCGAGCCCTTGCAAGAAATCCTCGGCGCCGAGGATCAAATAACCGTGGAACTCAACTACGGCGATCAAAAAGAAACCGGACTTTACCCGGCCGAATATACTTCCGGCTTAACCGCTTTTGACGCTTTGACCCAAGTGGCGGAAGACGCAGGTTTCGCTGTCGTTGCCTCTGATTCCGAATACGGGAAATACATTCAGGCGATCAATGACGTCAAGGAAGACGGAAAAAATTTCTGGCTTTTCTCGGTGAACGGCGAAATGGCCCAGCAGTCGGCCGATACCACCATACTCAATCCCGGCGACAGCGTGACTTTTAACTTTGGCTCAATGTAATCAAATCGGCTCGGAAAAATAATCAACAATTATGACTCAGACTACTCTCATAAAACTTATCCTGGCCGGATCCTTGATCGCTTTTGGCATTGTCGGGCGCCTTTTACTCCAAGACTGGCCAAACATCGAAACCATCACGGCCACCGCGCTGATTGCCGGAGCCTTACTCGGCTGGCGCTGGGGCGCGGCGATCGCGCTAATCGTGATCGCGGCCAGCGATATCTTCATCGGCAATAATTCCATCATGATTTTTACCTGGTCCGCTTTTGCCTTGATCGGCGCCGGTGGCTGGTTGCTCCATAAAAAAGCTGCTTTTTCCCCGAAATTTACCCTCCAAATGACCGGGCTGGGACTTGGCGCGGCGGTTTTCTTCTATCTTTTTACCAATTTCGGCGTCTGGCTTCTTTTCCCGATGTATCCGCACACTTGGGCCGGCCTAGTCGCGTGTTATGTGGCCGCTATCCCCTTCTTCCGATTTTCGATCGCCAGCGCGCTGATTACCGTCCCGATCGCGACGATTGGTTTTACCTTTTTGCAAAAAACTTTGACAGAGCGATTGAACGTGTCGGCGAAAAAACATTCGGCGGTAATAACGAAATAAAATCATAAACAGGGCGAGCGCCGCTCGCCCCTACAAACTTGTTCTTAAATCTTAATATCTTAATATTCTTAATATCTTTTTAAGATGTTTCCCTTCATCATTCCCGTCATCCCCTTGATCGTTTTCGTCATCGCGCAGGGGACAAAATTTTTGACCAAATCATTTAGCGGCTTCAGCTGGCGAAATGTTTCCGCCTATGGCGGAATGCCATCTTCCCATACGGCGATTACCGTCTCGATGGCTACACTGGCCGGACTGGTGGCCGGATTCAACTCCATTCCTTTTATGATCAGTGTCGTGCTGGCGGTCATTATCATCCGCGACGCCATGGGATTTCGCATGAACTTGAGCGAGCAAGGCAAGGTTTTGAACATGCTGGTGAAAGAAGTGGACGGCCTGGATCGAAAAAAATACCCCAACCTGGGAGAACGGCTGGGACACACCGGCTGGGAAGTTTTTGTCGGCGCCCTGGTCGGCATCGGCGCAACATATTTGCTGTATTTGTGGCTGGTGGTTTGATGATAATCCCCAACCAATAAGAGCGGCGGCCTTAAGACCGCCGCTCTTTTATCGATGACGTTTCCGTTGCCGTTCAATATAGTTCCGCACCCGATCGATATGTTTTTCGGAAATAGAAAATGCTGAAACTAATCCAAAACCCAAAACAGGGGTGGCCTTAAGACCACCCCTGTTTTTTGTGATGATTTTTTTGTCGATTAATATAGTTTTTTACTTTATTCACCTGCGATTCTGAAACCGTGAAGGCACTATATCCTCGTTGCCAATATAAAGAACATTTGGGATATAAAATCTTAACTTGATATGAAGCGTAACCTTTGATTGCACTGACCGCGGCAGTTACACTAATTACTGACGGTATTATAAGTAACAGGTGGATATGATCTTCGGTATTGTTACAAGCGATAACTACAATGCCTAATTATTTGGCTTTTTCCTCAACCAGCTTTTTTATCCCTCTCTCAATTTCCAGGTTCATCAACGGGAGACGATATTTCACTGTCCATACCAAATGGTAATATAGCCGACAAATAGATCTAGACATAAAAAACCTCCATTTGGAGGGTTTTTTGATTATGATAAAATTATGATTATTCGTCATTGTGAGATGCGGCCTTAAGGCCGCATCTCACAGACGCATCTGCATGTGGGATCGCACCGCCGCCCGATCATCCCACGGAATCCGTTTCCCCGCCGGCCCCATGATCACGGTCTCACAGCCTTTGCCGGTAATCAAAACAATATCGCCTGCTTGCGCTTCGCTGAGAGCTTTTTTTATCGCCTGTTCCCGGTCGAGGATCCGCCAGGCGTTTTTGTTTTCTTCTTTGCCCGCCTGAAGCGCGCCGGCAAAAACGTCGTCGATGATTTTCTGGGGCGATTCGTCATACGGATCTTCATTGGTCACAATCACCAGGTCGGCCAGTCGGCCGGCAGTCATTCCCAGTTTGGGGCGTTTTTGTTTGTCGCGTCCACCGCCTTGCGAGCCGAGAATGGACCAGAGTTTCCCTTTGACAAAAGGTTTGACCGCTTTTAAAGCATTGTCCAAGCCGTTGGGTGTATGGGCATAGTCAACGATCACCGTGAAAGGTTTCTTGATATCGATAATTTCCATCCGACCGGCCGGCGGTACAACCCGGGCCAGCGCGGTGGATATTGTTTCCAGATCAATCTTTTGGGTGTAGGCAACCGCAATAGCGGCCAGCGTGTTATAGACATTGAATCGGCCAACCAGCGGAGTGCGAATCTCTATCTTGTTCCTGGTATCGCCAGACAATGTCTGAAGTAAAAAAGTTGTTCCGTCGGGAGTGAGCCTGATATCCGTCGCCCATAATTGCTGTTTCCCTTTTCCGGCCGGTTTATCTAGGGTATAGACCAAGTCATTATCCACCCGGAAAGACAAAAAATAATCCGCCGCCGGGTCATCCCCATTGATCACGGAAAATTTTTCATGGCCAATTTTGGCTGAGCCGGCGACGCTTTTAAATAATTTTCCTTTGGCTTTTTTGTAATTCTCAAATGAGCCATGCGATTCGATATGTTCCGGCGTCAGATTGGTGAAAACCGCCACGTCATAATTGATGCCTACCTGTCGGTGCTGTTTTATTCCTTCCGAAGTGGTTTCGATGATCGCGTAATCACACTTCGCCCGCACCAGCCGGCGCAAAAATTTCTGCAGTTTGAATCGACCCTGCATCCCCTGTTTGGTCGTGTTGGGCCATTCTTTTTCGCCAATTTTAAAATTAATCGTGGTCGACATGCCGACTTTGTGTCCGGCTTGCTCCAAAATTTTGGCCAGCAAGTTGCAAGTGGTCGTCTTGCCATCAGTGCCGGTGACACCAATCACCGTCAGCTGTTCCGAGGGGAAACCATAAACTAGCGTAGCCAAAGAAGCCAAGCACCAGTGGTAGGCGGAGAGCAGCCAGGGAGGGATAGATTTTTTGATGGAGGACATAGAGAAATAAGTAACAGGTAACAGATAACAGGTAACAAATTGGAAGAAATATATTTATTAACTGTTACTTGTTCCTTGTTACTTTCATCGCCATCTTCATCGCCTGATACCAAAACAGCCGGTAAACAATATCATAAGCACCAATGTAATCGACTCTTTGGCCGCCAAAACCTTCCTTATACCTAGTAATTCCCGACCAGGGATGATCAACGACTCCCGCGGGCGCTACGCCGTACAAATCATATTTGCGGCAACCGTTATGCTTCGCCGCTTGCATCGCCCGCCACTGGAGCAAGTGCGGCGCCATAAGATTGCGCTCTTCATTGCCGGAAACTCCGTGCATATAAGTAGCGGTCTCGCGATAAAATGAAACCAGAATGGCCGCCAAAACTTTCTGCCGGTACTCGGCGATAAAAAGTTTGGCATATCCGGCCGGGCCGAGAATCTTCAGCAGCGACTGATAATAACCTTTTTCGTGAATGTGAAATTTATCCCGCCGGGCGGTAATTTCTGCCAAGCGATAAAATTCATCCAGATCATCGGCGGCAATCGATTCACGCACCGTCACGCCTTTCTTTTCCGCCAATCTTATATTATAGCGCCACTTGGACTTCATCTGGGCCAACACATTGTCCTCGGCCGGCGCCAAATCAACCATAATGGTATTACGCGGCTGGATTTCTTTCGGCGCTTTAACCGCACCCAATTCTTTGAGCCAACTCTTGTCTGCGCTGTCCGCTATCAACGAATCAAACCGGAAAAATAAACAGTTTTCTTTCCGTCCTATCTCTTTGATATTTTCCAGTAATTTTGCGTTTTGCGTTTTGCGTTTTACGTTTTGTATGAACCTCGGCGCATACAAGTACCATCTATTCCCAGGCATGTCATATTTCAACACCGTCGCCGCCGCCGTCAGCTCTTCTCCCTCAATTATACCCAGCCGCCAGATTTTGAATCCGGCCGCTTGCTGAAATTCGCCCCATTCCCAAGTTTGAAACAAAGAACCGTCTGGCTGACGGCTGATAAAATTATTTAGCAGTTGCCGATCTTTTATCTCGATTACAGGCATATTAATTCTTTAAAGCCGCTTTGATCTGTTCGGCGGTGGTCAAGGATGCTTTGACGGAGCTTAGCTTCTCCCGCGCCTCGCTATCAGAATAACCGAGATTGCGGAGCGCCGCCACGGCTTCTTCGGAGGTTTTGATGCGGGCGATATTTCCTTTTCCGGAGACCGGACCGACCTTGCTTTGCAGTTCCAGAATCAAGCGATCGGCGGTTTTGGAGCCGATGCCGGAAATTTTGGTGAAGAAATGTTTTTCGCCGCGGGCAATGGCCGCTCGGACATCTTCCGGTCCGCCGGCATCGAGAATCCCCAATCCGGCCTTGGGACCGATTCCGCTGACCGAGATCAGCATCTCAAACATCTCCAGCTCGGCCATAGTTTTGAAACCGTAAAGCTCCTGGGCATCTTCCCGCAGATGAGTATGTATAAACAATTCCACCGGATCACCCTCATTTAAACCCAGCTGAAAATTTTTGGCGACAAATACTTTGTAGCCGATATTGCCGGTATTAACCACCAAAAATTTATCATTGGCGGCTTTAATTGTGCCCTTTAGGTATGCGATCATATATTTTCATTATAATGAAAAAAGCCGCCTTTGGCAATAAAAAAGGCACCTGCAAATAGGTGCCTCGCGCGGCGAATAAATCAATCGCCGGAGTCGACCGAGACGAAGATGAAATCTTGGGGATCATGAACATTTTGCCCCAGGATTCTGTGGTTACCCTCAAGGTACTGCAAACGAAATCTCTTTTTTGCCTGATCGAGCACGTGGAATGGATAAAAGTTTATGCCCGCCGGCAAAAGCACCAGCTCAAAATCGAGTTGCGGATTGACCTCGGCGGCGGTACAATGCCCGAAACCATAGGGACGAATCCACTCGGAAATCAGGCGAATCATTACACGCAGACTGGCCTGCCTGGTCAATCTCTGATAATTTTCCACAGCTTCTAACTGCGATACAAAAAGGAACGGCGGGGTACTTTCGATCATAAACATGCCCCCCTTTTTCACGGCAAACCAGCGATATCTTTTTTTTGCCATACCCATTTCCTCCTTTCGGTATAGCGCCCTGTGTTTGAACCAGATTAGCAGATTGTGAAAATTTGTCAACCGGATACCGGCGTAAATCAGAGCCGCTCTTGAGTCTGATTGAAGCACACGCTATACTGAGAACACCATGAAATTCAAACTCGTCTCCAATTTCTCCCCCACCGGCGACCAACCCCAGGCGATCAAGCAGTTGACCGCCGGTTTTGAACAAGGAAAAAAATTCCAAACATTGCTCGGCGTTACCGGCTCCGGCAAGACTTTTACTATGGCCAATATCATCGCTACTCTGCAGAAGCCGACTTTGATCCTGGCGCACAACAAAACCCTGGCGGCGCAACTGGCCGGCGAATTCCGAGAGTTTTTCCCAAAAAACTCGGTCAACTATTTCGTCAGCTATTATGATTATTATCAGCCGGAATCCTACGTCCCTCAGCGCGATTTATATATCGCCAAAGAAGCGACGATCAATGACGAAATCGATCGTCTGCGCCATCAGGCCACCGCTTCCCTGCTCACCCGCAACGACGTGATCATCGTCGCTTCGGTCAGCTGTATTTACGGCTTGGGCCGGCGAGAGGAATACGAGAAGGAAAAATTAGTTCTGCAGGCGGGACAAAAGATCGAGCGCCAGAAATTACTGAAAAACTTGGTTGAGATTCGCTATACCCGCAACGATATTGATTTTCACCGCGGGACATTTCGCGTCAAAGGAGATGTGATCGATATTTTCCCGAGCTATGAAAATGAAAATATCGTTAAGCTGGAGATGTTCGGACCGGAAATCGAGAAAATAACGATCGTTGATTTTCTGACCGGGAAAAAGAAAGAGGTCGCGCCGTCAATCACCATTTTCCCCAATACCCACTACGTCATGCCGCCGGCACAGCTCCCCGGCGTCATCACGGCCATTCGCCAAGACCTGAAAGAACGCCTGGCGGAATTAAAAGCAAAAAATAAGCTGGTGGAAGCGCAACGGCTCGAACAGCGCACCCGATATGATTTGGAATTGCTCGAGCACACCGGGTTTGTTTCCGGTATCGAAAATTATTCCCGTTATCTGGACGGACGGAGTCCCGGCCAGCCGCCGGAAGTTTTACTGGATTATTTTCCCAATGATTTTTTTCTGATCGTGGACGAATCGCACATTACTGTCCCTCAGATAGAAGGCATGTACTGGGGCGATAAATCACGTAAAGAAACGCTGGTTGATTTCGGTTTCCGCTTGCCTTCGGCCAAGGATAACCGGCCGCTAAAATTCAGTGAATTCGAACAACATTATAATCAAGTGCTTTTCACTTCCGCGACCCCTAAAACCTACGAACTGCAGAAATCAAAAGGCGCCGTCGTCGAACAACTGGTTCGCCCGACGGGATTACTTGATCCGACCATCGAGATCAAACCGACTAAAAATCAAGTCGATGACCTGATCGGACAGATCAAACAAAGGGTGGCGGAAAAACAGCGGGTACTCGTGACCACGCTGACAAAAAGGATGGCGGAAGACCTGACAAAATACTTGCAAGATTCAAATATCAAAGTCCAATACATCCACGCCGACGTCGATACCATGGAACGGCTGGAAATTTTGCGCGATCTGCGTACCGGCGCCTATGACGTCCTGGTCGGAATCAATTTGTTACGTGAAGGGCTGGACTTGCCCGAAGTGTCATTGGTTGCTATCCTGGACGCAGACAAAGAAGGATTCTTGCGCTCCGATACCGCTTTGATCCAGGTCATGGGCCGGGCCGCCCGACATCTCGACGGACACGTGATTATGTATGCCGACCAGCAGACCGGCTCGATGAAACGCGCGATCAACGAGACTCTGCGCCGGCGGAAAATCCAGGAAGCTTACAACAAAAAACACGGCATTACTCCGCGCAGTATTCAGAAAGCGATCCGCGACGACCGTCTGGCCGGTCAGAAACGTCCGGAAGAAAAGAAATTCGCTGTGGCCGATATCCCGGCCGACGAGATCGACCGCGCGATCAAGATGCTGGAGCAGAAAATGGAACTGTCGGCGAAGAATCTGGAATTTGAGCAGGCGGCGTATTTTCGCGACCAGGTTGCGGACTTGCGCCAAGAACGAAAGAAATAAAACCGTCTTTAGTCATTAGTCTTTGGTCTTTGGCTAAAGACTAATGACCAAAGACCCTTATATAATATGCTCGGCTTCATCAATCTCAACAAGCCCGCCGGCATCACCTCGCACGGCGCGGCAGAAAAAGTGAAAAAAATCACCGGCATGCACCGCGTCGGCCACGCCGGCACGCTCGATCCTTTCGCGACCGGAGTGTTGGTCGTGGCCCTCGGCAAAGCCACCAAACTGGTGGAGTATTTACGCAAAGATGATAAAGAATACGAAGCCGTGATCTGCCTGGGCGCCACCAGCGATACTTACGACGGCACCGGCCAGATGACGGAAACTCCCCCGCCGGTCCCGGTCCCCAGCGGCGCCCAGATCAATTCTCTGCTCCAGCAATTTACCGGCGAGATCACGCAACAGCCGCCGAAATTTTCAGCGATAAAAATTCACGGCACGCCGGCGTATAAACTGGCTCGGGCGGGTGAAGAAGTGGAGTTGGCGCCCCGACAGATCACCATCCATTCGATCAAACTGACCGAATACCGCTCGCCGTTGGTGACAATAAAAGTTCATTGCTCCGCCGGAACCTATATTCGTTCCCTGGCTTATGATATCGGACAGCGCTTGAAAACCGGTGCCTATCTCGCCGCCCTGCATCGCACCCAAGCCGGCATATTTTCGATCAAAGATTCGGTGGATCTGGCGGCGCTAACCACCGACAACTGGAAAAACTATCTTCTCCCCCCTATGACCGGTATCGCTCATTTCGCCAGTTACGAAACAACCGACGAAGAGGCCGACCGCCTGAAACGCGGACTGAAAGTCAAACCGCCAATACCGCTCGGCCCAGGCAACATCGCCCTGATGTCGCCGACCAAGGAACTGCTCGGCATCGGCGAATATGATTCCGCGGAAGGACTGCTCCGCCCCACCAAAGTAATCGCCGAATCAGAGGTCAAAAAATCCGAAATCCAAAATCAGAAATCCGAAACAAATCCAAAATCAGAAATCTAAATATCAAAAAAACGTGTCTCAATATTTGGAATTTTGACTTGTTTCGTGATTCGAATTTATGGTTGTTCTGTTGACTTCTCTCCTCTTTATGCTAAACTCTTAATATTCTTAATATCTTAGTATTCTTAATATCTTAATCCTCTTAATATCTTACCCAGATGCCTATCAAGAAGTCCCCTCGTAAATTTGTCCGCAAGACCGAACGCCGCACGGCCTATAATTTACGCGTCAAAAAACAGATCAAAAAACTGGTCAAAGACGCGCGCCAACTGATTGCCGACGGTAAAGCCAAGGAAGCCGAAACCGCTATCGCTAAGGCGTCCCAGGGCTTGGACAAGGCGACCCAGAAAAACGTGATTCACCGCAACAAAGCCGCTCGACTCAAGCACCGTTTACACGAAGCCAAGAAGAAAATAGTAAAAAAATAGTTCAACGATAAAAAAACGCGCTCAATGGCGCGTTTTTTAGTGCGGTAATTTTATCTATCCCGATACTATTTTAATATTTTTTCAAAAATAAAACCCCTTTTCTCCGGCAAAAAGGGGTTTAACACACCAGGTAGCTCCAGGAGAGTCGGCTGGTCAGTGCTACCCAATACGACAAGTTGTTACCTACGCTGCACTCCTCACAGCATCAGTAGACAGAACAACTTGGAAAAACCTGCTTCAAATACCTTAGGGATGGCCCTTTCTGAATCGCTGTCTTCGATTCAGGCGGCATTCGCAGAACGCTCTATCGACACCAGGGTGGCTCCATGTAGAAGACCTACCCTAGATTCCTTAACGCGTCATTATACACTACCAGTCAAATTTGTCAAGTCAAACAAAATAAGTCAAAAGTGAATTATGGAAACTTTTGACTTTTGACTTAGTTATCTACTCACCCCCACCACCAGCAAATCCAGAGCCGTGCGCGGATCGATTTTGCCCGTTTTCATCGCCAAATCAGCGTTGACTAATTTGTCATAGACTTGGGTGACTTTTTTCATGGTGAAATGGCGCGCTTGATTCAGTGTCTTGCCAATGACATATGGATGCAGTCCTAGCTCACGCTTCATCTCTTCCGCCGACATTCCCCGCTCGCGCAAAGGCACCACTTGAGCCAGATTGCGAAACTGGTAAGCAATCATTGTCAGCAAGTATTGCTCGTTTTTGCCCAACGCCAAATTTTCATGCAACAGCTTCAGCGCTCCCCGACAATCTCCCTGGCCAATAGCATCCACCAGATGAAAAATATTTTCGTCAAAATTGGATTTGACCAGCAATTCAACATCGCCGACACTGATCTCGCGACCCCGGCAGTAAGCCAACAATTTATCCAGTTCACAGCTGACCCGCCACAAATCCGTGCCGGTAAAAGCGGCCAGCTTCTCCGCCGCACCGGGATCTATTTTTCCGCCGCGACGCTTGATTTCCGATTTGATCCAACCGGCCAGCTCGTAGGGAGACAAAGCGGCAAATTCTTTAGTCTGCGCTAACTTTTTCAGACTTTTAAATGATTTCAGTCTCTTGTCGACCGGCTGGTATTCAAAGAAAACTATATCGGTCGAAGATGGAACTTTCTTTTGCGTGATGGCGGTCAAAACCGATTCTTGGGTTTTCGCGTCGCTTTCGGCCAGTAAATTCTTGACGACAATCAAACGGGTCGGCGCCAGGAAAGGCATCGCTCCGATAACCTTATTGAAGTCCGCCAGTTTTTTTTCACTCATATCTAAATTCACCAGATTTAAACCGGCTTTATCCGCCGATTTGAATTTGGTAACAATCTCATTAAGTTTTTGGCGCGAACTAAAGGTGTCCGCGCCAAATAGAAATTGAATCATGTAGTTTCCTCTGCCCGACCATAATCGTCGGCCAGTCTTTGGATATCAGCTTCGTCGTAAACTCCGAAATGGAGTTCCAGGATTTGCACCGGGGTCTCGATCGCTTCGAGGCGATGAGTGTCTTCAACTCCGATCCAAATCATTTCACCGGGAATCAAACGCCGCGCGTGGCCATCGAGAGTCACCATAGGATTCCCGGTCAGTACCACCCAGAGCTCCGCGCGATGTAAATGCCGCTGTAAACTGAGTTTTTGACCGGCCTTGATCTGGAGTGTCTTGAGACAAACCGGATCAGCGTATCTGACCCAGCTTCCCCAGGGTCGCTTCTCTGATGACTTGATTCCGAACTGACCCAACAAAGCTTTTAAGGCTGACATAACATCCCTCCTTGTTCTTGATTCCTCCCGGAATCGCTTCGAAAGTTCTTCTCTCGGTTGTTTTCTTTACTGTTCTCTTAATATCTTAAGTCTTACATCTTATACCTTAATATCTTTACATCGCCAGCAAAAACATCTCAAGTCTTATATCTTACTTCTTATATCTTACATCTTATAATCTTAATACTCTTAATATCTTAATCTCTTATTTCATTGCTCCCCAATTCTCCCCGATCTGCGCATTTACCTTCAGAGGAACCGACAATTTCGCCGCCTGCTCCATGGCGTTAGTACATTTTTTCACCACTTCAGTTACTTTGTCTTCTTTCACTTCCAACAATAATTCGTCATGGACTTGCAATAGCATCCGCGCCTGCCGGCCGTATTCGGTCAAACATTTCGCCACCGCGATCATCGCCAACTTGACAATATCCGAAGCCGTGCCCTGGATCGGCATATTTATCGCCATACGCTCGGCACTCCCCCGCACGGCGAACTGGGAAGAATTTATTTCCGGCAAATTGCGCCGCCGGCCGAAAAGTGTTTCCACATAACCGTGCTGTTTGGCGAAAGCCGCCATTTCTTTCATATATTCCTGAACCAGCGGATGTTTGGCGAAATAACGCTCAATGTATTCCTTGGCCTGATTCCGCTCCACTTTCAGCGTCTGCGACAGACCGTGGGCGCTCATTCCATACACGATACCAAAATTGACTACTTTGGCAATACGGCGGTCGTTTTTCTCCACTTGCGCGAGCGGCTTATTAAAAATCCGGGCCGCCACGGCCGAATGAATATCTTCCCCTTTTCGGAAAGCTTCCTGCAAACCGGGATCGCGGGTGAAATGAGCTAGCACTCGCAAATCGATCTGGGAGTAATCGAGCGAAATCAATCGGTAGCCAGGCGCGGCGATGAAGGCCCGGCGGATTTTTTGTCCTTCCTCGGACTTAATCGGGATGTTTTGAAGATTGGGATTGGATGAAGATAGTCGACCGGTGGCGGTGACGGTCTGATTAAAACTGGTATGCAGACGTCCGGTTTTTTTGTTGACCAAGCGCGGCAAGGCGTCGAGATAAGTATTTTTTAATTTGGATAATTCCCGATGAATAAAAATCTTATCGACAATTTCGTGCCGACTGCGCAATTTTTCCAATTCCGAAGCGGCGGTGGAATAGCCGGTTTTCGTTTTCTTGATATCGGCCGTGCCGAGATTCAGCTTGTCGAAAATAATCTTCCGGAGCTGGAGCGGCGAACCGATGTTGAATTCCTCGCCGGCCAATTTATATATGCTCTGTTCGGCCGTTTTAATGCGATCTTCGAATTCATGGGCCGTCTTAATCAAAATATCGCTGTCCAGGCGCACGCCGGCCCGCTCCATTTCGACCAGAATTTCAACCAGCGGCAATTCTATTTTTCGGTAAAGATCGGCTACATTCCACAGCCGGCCATCAGCCTGCCGATAGGCGCAAAAAGTTTTGGCTTTCAGCTGGAGCTCGGCCAGCGCCTGTAATTTATTTTTCAAAATTTTGATCAAACGTCCGGTCACTTCCGCGTCCGCACCGGAATATTCGGCGGCTTTTTGAAGCGGAACTTGGCCAAAACCCAATTGCGTTTTACCTTTGCCGATCAAGGTTTCGATCGGTATCATCTCCACGCCCAGCTCGGCAAAAGCCAGCTGGCTTAAATTATGGGCGCGGGTGCCCGGATCAAGCAGATAGGAAATAATCATCGAATCGTCCGCCAAACCCCGGACCGCCAGGCCGATATTGGCCAGCACCGAGATATCGTATTTGGTATTGTGTCCGCCCTTCGCGATTCGCCCATCGGCCAGAATAGGCTTCAGCCGGGACCAAACCGTATCGTCGAATGGGACGACATAGTACGCCTGGCCCTCTTCCCAGGAAAAAGAAATCCCGCACAATATTCCGGTCACTTGATCTAGCCGATCGGTCTCCGTGTCAAAGACAAAACTTTTCTGTTGCTTCAGCTTCGCTAAAAACTCCGCGAAAGTTTTGGCGTCATTTACCAAAATACATTCCCGTTTGATCACCTGTTTTTTTTCGGCAGGTATTTTCAGAACCGGAGGACGCTGTCCCCCCATAGCTCCCGATGCCGCATCGGGAGCGGCGGGGGGCAAATTTTTCAGCAGGCTCTGAAATTGCAATTGCTGAAATAAATCCACCACTTTCGCCCGATCGTAATTGCGCAAATAGCAATCATCTAATTTCAATTTTATTTCCGGCACATCCCGCACCACTCGCGCCAGTTTCTGACTCTGATATGAATCCTGTTCATGATCTATAAGTTTTTGTTTTAATGTACTTTTGACTTTTGATTTTTGACTTTTGGCTTCTGTATATATTTTCTCCAACGTCCCATATTTCTGCAAAAGCTCGGTCGCCGTCTTCGGCCCAATCCCTTTTACTCCCGGAATATTATCCGAAGCATCGCCGGCCAGCGCTTTGTAATCGACCAGCTGCTCCGGTTTTAGCCCATAGCGCTCTTTCACTCCGGCCGTATCATACAGCACGGTGTCGGTCATTCCTTTTCGGAGCGTAAAAACTTTGGTCTGGCGATCAACCAATTGCAGAGTGTCCATATCACCGGTGACGATTATCGTAGCGGCGCCATCGTCGTATTTTTCATGCTGGTCGCTCAAGGTCGCCAAAACATCATCGGCTTCAAAGCCGGTTTTTTCATAAATCGGGATATTTAGCGCGCGGACAACTTCCTTAACGCGCGGAATCTGCCGGTATAGTTCATCCGGGGCCTTTACGCGCTGAGCTTTGTATTCCTTATATATTTTGTCGCGCCAGGTCCCGCCGGGTAGATCAAACGTGACGGCCGCGTATTCGGGGTGGATTTTGGCCAAGGCTTTGAGCAAAATCATGGTAAAGCCAAAAACCGCGTTGACCACTTCCCCGTCCTTGGTGCGTAAGGTCGGCGGCAAAGCGTGAAAAGCGCGATGGATCAAAGCATGGCCGTCGACGATCATCAAAATTTTACCGGATTTTTTGGGCATATATGCATTTTAACACGAACACCCGAATTGTAAAAAACATATCACACTTGATTAATTTCAGCTGGGGGTCTGGGGGGCATTCAGGAGCCATAATAGAAATTACCGAGTAAACTTCAATGATGGCGACTTTATACCCCCGAGCCTTTTTGCCTGCCTGCCGGCAGGCAGGGTGACTTTTTGGTTACAAAAAGTAACTACGCCCTAGCGTAACTCTTATAAACTAAAGCAGCGAGGCTAAAAAGTCCTCACTGCTTAGAAATATCAGATACTAGCGATATTTTTACGGAGTCGTATTGGCTTTTTTCGGAGTCGCGGTGGCCGTCGGGGTCGGGATCGGCGTCACTCTGGGAGTGGCGGACGGAACCGGCGTCTCGGGCTGATCCAACTCGGTCCCGGTCGGGACCGGACGCCCGGACTCTACCGGCTCGGTCTGTTTGGGAATCTCTTGTTCCACGGTGGTCGGCTTTTTGCCTTCCAGTTCATCTATCTTGCTTTGGATACTCTTATTACCCGGATTTAGCTCCAGGACTTTCTTGAACATTTCCAAGGCTTTGTCTTTTTCGTTGCGTTGCAGGTATATCAGCCCCATGCTATAGAGCGCATTGGAATATTTATCGTTGTTTTCCAGAATTCTTTGGAAGATCTTTTCGGCCTCATCGTATTTTTTGTCGTTGTAGAGAATCCGGCCCATCTCGTAGGCGGCGTCGATATTATCTGGCGCCAGCAACAGCGCAATCTGCATTTCTTTGAGCGCGCCGGCGCGGTCGCCTTTTTTGTCCAAGGTCTGCGCCAACGAGAGATGAGCATCGAAATAATTTTGTTTCAATTCAATGCCGCGATTGAATTTTTCGATCGCCAAATTGAGCAATTGCTCCGCTTCACCGGTCTTTTCCGGAGAGATGGTCGCATTTTTGTCCGCTTCACCTTTTTCTTGGGCCTGTTTCAGGGCTTGCTCCGCTTCGAGGATTACATGATCGCTCTTGATGACATAGGCTTTGCCCTGCATCACGACCGGAATGGGATTATTCGGATCCAGTTCAATCGCCTTGTTGTATGAATCGATGATCCATTCATCCGCCCCGCGCACATAGAGGCCAGCGTTTTGGTAAATCGAAGCCAGGAATTCCCAACTGGCGACATTGCTGGGCTCGACCGTCTGGGCGGTTCGAGCGGCATCGATACCGAGTTTGACGGCGTTGCTGACATAGTTGATGTCAGGAGTTTCTTTGACGGCTTCCTTGTTCGCCTGGGCCATGAAAGTCTGAGCGGCGCCGCGGTGGTAAACCGCGCGGGATTTATTCAGAGTGGCGGCGGCGACAAAATCATTCAGTGCGCCTTCCAAATCTTCGCCTTTGGCCAGTTTTTCCTGGCCGCTACGGTAATTAATATCCGCCAAATACATCTTGCCGACAAAATAGAAAGCGACAATACCACCGATCAGTACGACCAGGAAGATGAAAGAAGTGATCAAAGCGACTTGCGGCGAATTGGCGAAGGACCAGCGTTTTTCCTTGGCGGCAGATTCCGAAGTTTTCAGATTAAGGATGGCCGCGATCGTGAACGCCATCAAAATCCACCAGAGAAAACTGAGCGTGGTATTGAAAAAGTAGAAAAAGCTGATGACGGTCAGACCCACCCAGGCGGAAAAAGGAGCCAGGAGCAGCGCCCATTTGTTTTCATCTTTTTCCCGCATCAATTGTTTGATCGCTTCCCAGACAGTCAGCACCATGATCAAAGCCAGCAAGCCGGTGCCAATGACACCGATAGTGGCCAGGGAGTTGAAAAATTGGGTGCCGGCTTTGTCGAATCTCATACTCCAGAGAATGGTGTCGTTGAATTGAACCGGGCGGTATTGGGTGAAATCCTGGAAAAATGTTTCCGGACCACTACCGAGCAGAGGTTTTTGCCCTATCGTGGCTCGATCGATATCCCAAGAAATCGGACGGCCGAGAGAAAGCTCAGTCGGTAAATTGAGCTTGAAGAGGCCGGCGGTCGGGATCAGCAGAAAAGCGACGCCGAGCGCCAAGAAAACCAGCGGTAGCCAAGCCACGGCTTTCTTTTCTTTCATTTGCGGCATCCGCGTCACCACGATCGCGAAAATCATGATCATGGACGCAATCAGAGTAATCCAGCCGATCGAAATGGAAAGCAAGAAAAGAATGACGACGCCGAGAATCGAGGCAACGACACAGATAATTTTCCAAATTTTGTTTTCCCGCAAAGCCAGAACCACAATCGCGCCCGCACCCGCCGCCAGGAAAATCGACAGCATGGTGATCGACCCGCCCACTAAATTGAAAGCCGGGGTTTTGGCGAATTCCCAGGGCCAGATAAATACGCCCAGGATCTGAAGCAGGCTGGTCACCGCGACAATCAGGTAGCCGACAACGAAAGTGCGCAGGTATTCCTGCAGAGCCGTGAGCGATTTGACGTTATTGAGCGCCACAAAAAACAAAATAACCAGCGCGGCAATTTCCACGAAACCGCCGTTGAAACGACCGTAAAAACCGAAGAAACTGGAAAACATATCCAGTGAAAAAAGCGTCGACGCCAAATAAAGAGCGAGGTAAACCAAAATAGGAATGGTCACCAGTGTTTTGGCCAGCGTCACTTGCTTGGCAATGATAATTTTTACCAGCCAGAGCAGGAAAGCCACCACCGCCAGAATATAGAGCGCCGTCTGCTTGCTCAATTCAAAAGCTTCAAAGGTCAGCGGCGTGAAAAGCAGAGGGATGATCAGAAGAGCGAGATGCAAACAGACTTTGATTCCGCGATCGCACCAATTGGTTTTGGGAGAATCAGCGGGATCTGGCGGGTTTGCTTTTTCCGAGCGAATGACCTTTGGCGCTTCCGGTCTCGGACTTGATTCCTGATTATCTTTCTTTTTGAACCAGGCGAAAAAATCCGCCTTGTTTTTATCTTTTTTGTTTTCGGCAGAAGGCGCGACCGGGGTATCGACCACCGGTGATTTGTCGGCCACCATATCCATGGAACCTTTGGGTCGATTGGAAACCGTCGCATCGCCGACGCGAACTTTGACCGATTCGCCTTCGGAATTGAGTCTTTTGGCCATATTTGTGTGTTATTTTTAGACAAACATAAAACTTGGTCTTTGAATATAATAGCACATTATTGCAGTAAAGAACAAATCGATGCTTCCTATCTCGAAATATTCGCTCTTGACAATATTGTAAAAATAAGGTAATACTGCGCTATAACGTGCTCTTTGAAAAAATTCCATCATGATAGGAGGTCATTGATGAAAAAGGAAAATATAGGGATAATTCTTAGTTTGATGTTTCTGATTGTAGCAATCTTGGCCCCTCCCTACATATGCGTCGATGATGCTATAATCACCGCTCGTTACGCCCTTAACTGGGTAAACGGGCACGGTCTTGTTTCTCGGCCGGGAGACCCTCGAGTGGAAGGGTTCTCCAATCCAACTTTGATATTAGCTACTGCCCTGTTCGCCAAAATTATGGGAGTGCAAACAATCTGGAACTGTATGAAAAGCATGCTGGTGATCAACTTGATAGCCGCCGGACTAACACTTTGGTTGATTAGTCGGTGGGGACTGCGCGAAAAGCGTTCCTATTGGTGGCTTCCCGCGCTGGCGCTGATAATTTTTCCACCCTTCTTTCTGGAAACCAAAAACGGCATGGAAACAGCTCTGTACATGTTCTTCCTCACAGCGCTGGTGATGTGCCTGACCCGGCGTTTCTACCGCACAGCCGTCATCTGCGCCATCGCTCTGTCGTGGTCACGACCGGAAGGTGTAATCATTTCCGGACTGATCTGGCTGAGCGCCCTGGTTCCGATTGTGCGTCAATCCGGCTGGGCCTGTTATCGGCGCTGGAGCCTCATGATCCTACTGGGTATATTGTCTCTGTTTGCCTGGCGGGTCATGTACTTTCATCAGGGCATCATAACAAGCATTTATGATCTCTTTCCGATCACCGTTCAAGCCAAAAGTCATACCGGCAATATCTGGAACACCGCTACTTTTGGGCTGGCCTACTTGTGGCAAGGCTTGATTCTATCCCCGATCTTGGGCCTATTGCTCTTGTTTACCGGGAGAAGAATCATCCGAGAAAAATCCTGGATTGAAGCGGTAGCGATATCAGCCCAACTGGCTTTTATCACCGGTGTCGGCGGAGACCTCCACTACTTCGGCCCATATCGTTTTCTGATGCCGATCTTCCCCTTTCTCTTCCGCTCTATTTCCCTGGACTGGATAGAGCTGAAAAAGCCCGCTCTCCGACGCGCTGTCTGTGGCTTGTGCTTGCTGACTGCCTTCACCCCATTTAGGCACAATGACCAACCGGAAATAAAAATTGGTTGGTGCGATCAAATAGAGTGGCTCCTCTATGAACCGGTGGAAACAATAGTTTGGTTTTTGTACTACCCCTTGGGGACACAGCAACATCCGGAATTATTCATCGGCGAGGCACTGACCGAACTGGTCAAGCCGGAATACCGAGCGACCGTTACCGTGACTTGCAATCAAGCCGGCGCGTTTGCCACGACCTGCCCCGGGAAATTTATCGATATTTTCGGGCTAGTATCACCGGAATACTCCTCTCTCCCATTCGGGCCGGAAAAAGAAGCCTACTGGCTCAAACATCCGACCGACATATTGGTGAATTTCGCCAGGAAAGACAAACAAGGCAATACTAGCGACTACCACTTTGTTAGAACCGAGGGACTAACAAAATTGGGATACTTCCCCGTCTGCCAAATCCAAATTCGATACTGCGACATAAACATAAGAAAAAAATTTATTGGAAGCGACATCGTCTATTTCCTGTGCTTCATCCGCGATCCGGCCATCATTGATTTTGACAAACTTCGGGAAAAAACAAAGTACCAAGTCTGGACAAATCACGATGACGAAACCGGAGTCATCAAGAAGGTTGTTCCGGTGATTGAATTTCTGGAATAGCCTGTGACTACAGCCTCTCTCCTAAACCGTTTCCCCGCGATTGAAAATTATCAATCGCGGGTTTTTATTTTTCAAGTAACAGGTATCAGGTAACAAGTATCAGGGAACAAGTAACAAAAAACAACCATTACTCTTAATTTTGCTCATATGTAATGGCTGTTATTCCAATTTGTTCCCTGTTACCTGATACCTGTTACTTGTTAATTGATCACCAGCCAGTTCACCGGCAAATCGACCGGAGCCGGTTTCCCGTCGTTAGTCGAAATCACAAATCCCTGCCCCGCCCGTTTCTCTTTTACTTTTACGCCGGTATTGGCGTCATTGGAACTTTCGATCGTCAGGAAAATTCGGCTCGCCGCCGTCACGGAATTATTCGGGACGAAAATTTCCGACTTGTTGCCGGGGAGTGTCACACTACCAATCGCTTTATTTTCGCCTTCTTGGATTTCGATATCGCCGGCCGTGACTTTCTGGAAGACGGCTTCACCGAGACTGTCGATATGCCAAGTGGCGTTATTCGACCAAAGTGAAGAAGCTTTGAGCGTGCCGGCGATATCAATATCTCCGCCAATGGTAACTTTACCGGTAATACCCAGATCGCCGACGACTTGTCCGGCCTGGAGCGCACCACTTTGACCGGTGCCGGCAGTCAGAGTTTCCAATTGTTTTTTGATATTGGTAATCTCTTCGTTCATATCCACGATGGCCGCTTCTTGTTCCTTGGCCGATTGAATCAGCGGAGTGACCAAATTTCCATAAGAAACCGTTTCGGGCCGGCCCTGGGCGTCATAGCTGACATACGCCGGATTGACTTGTTGGACTTCTTCGGCGATCAGACCTTCCTGCTTGGCGCCGGGATATTTTTTGTATTCAAATGATACCGGGCGTAATTGATACAGCCAGGCGATATTATTTATATTTTTCACATTGTTCTTGTAGCGCAGGGAAGAAGAAACATAACCGATTGTACCGGCATTATCGACATACAGATCGCGATTGGTCACGCCTACCGTATCGCTGTAAGTCCCGACGGAATTAATAGAATCTACCGTCGCCCCGGCATCGATGTATAGGCCGTATTCGATATAGTCTTCCGGATCGAGCCAAGCGACATAATCCGTCCCGCTATTACTGGCTTCATCCACCGCGATCGAAAGTCCCATATCATTACCGGCCGCCGCCGCATTCACGTCAATCGAGACTCCGTAATCCGCTGCGGCTCCGCCGGTAGTGACCAAGAAAGTACCGCCCGTATTCCCCAACGCCGCGCCGGTCGCCAATCCCACAACGCCGATATTGTAGCCAAGGCTGGTTTGGTCTACCAACCCGCCGATACCATTGAAATGAACGGTGCTATTGTAAGTGATATTGCCCCCCTGTGTTCCCACAACGCCATAGAGATCACTATTGCTATAGGAATCCCCGGCGGTTCCCCCCACCCAGCCGTTAACACCGGCGATAAAATTCGTCCCGGAATCTGTCGTCACCGTCCCTTGATTATAGAAACCAACATTGAGGACATCCATCCCGGCAGTGACATCTTTTAGTGTATAGCCATCTTTGTTGCCCAAAATAAATTTACCGGCATGATTTTCGGCATAGACGCCATTATAATCAAGTGACGCATCTAATCCGAGATAACCGGACATACCCAAAGCTTCATCAGTATCATACGTAGTATGCACTGAAGCCGTCAGCATAGCAGCTTTAACCCCGATAGTTGATTTACCATCATTAGCAGTCCCGGGATTTCCTTGTACGCCTATTTTGTTACCGGTCACTGCCGACAATACGTCGAAATAACCACCCCAATTTGATCCTGACCCACTTTCAGCTGATCCATAGATAGCAACATTTTGGTTAGTATTATTACTGGCCCGGCCATACACACCGGTATTATATCCCGCCGCCCCGGCACCGTTGGAATTTCCGGTTATGCCGGCGATAGTATCGGCAGTCGCCAGAGTACTGGAATTGACCGCGTAAAGAGCGGACTGATAATCACCGGCATTATAAGTAGATAGAAAATCAAATTGTGCGCCGTATTGTAAATTACTCGCATGGTCATACAAATCCAGCTTATAAGAAGGCGTCGTATCACCGATTCCAACATAGCCACCATCAAAGATACCGGCATAATTAGCCGTGCCACCCGAGGCTGTAGCATAAACAGCCGTATTACTGGTTCCGGCACCAGTAACTGAACTGTAAACACCATATTTGGTACCAGAAGCCCCCGTTTCAGAAATATTGATTCCCCGACCACTCGCACTGGCATCAGCAATATTCATGCCATAGGCAGCATTGGCAGCAACACCAAATCCGCCGCGAGTAGCTCGTAAGTAGCCATCAGTGGTCTCGGCTGTGCCCACCCCTAGTCCACCGGTCACATACGCATCACCCGAAACATATAATGGATAAGTGGCGTTATGAGCAATATTGACTCCAATATATCTAAAATCAGCGTCGCGGTCAGTATATATAGTCGCCACGCCCCCCATGAACAAAGTATTAACGATATTCACATTACCACTGTCGAAATACCCGGCCCAGTTGGTCGTCCCGCCGGAAGCGGTGCCGTAGATTCCATAATTTGTGGCATTCCCCGTGCCCGAACCATATACACCATAACTGGCGACAGAAGAGCGACTGGTCGCTCCATAAACACCATACTGGGTCGCCGCCCGATCAATTGAGGCATAAAGGCCATAATTAACTGTCGCCGAGCCCGGAACCGAAAGATAAATACCATAATTAGTCCCGGTCGCGCCGGTTTGTTCGATATTGATTCCGCGCCCGTCGGCACTGGCCTCGGCCACATTTATACCATAAGCGGCATTAGCGGCCACGCCAATCCCGGCTCGGCTCGCCCGCAAGTAACCATCAGTAGCTTCAGCGGTGCCGACACCAAGCCCGCCGACAATAAAAGCATCGCCATCGGCATAAATTGATTGGGTCGTCCCGCCGATCACATATAGGCCGTATTCGGCATTGGCTCCCGCCTGGAAAAATCCGGCATAATCGGTACCGGCGGCACCCGTGACATTAAAACGCCCGCCGTAATTGCTCCCCGTGGCGCCGGAAGACACACCGTAAACACCGTAGTTTTCCGTGCCGGTATTCGATGCTGTTCCGTAGACTCCATAATTATCCGTCGCAGCGGCTCCGGCGACGGAGAAATATCCGCCGTAATTTGTACCGGCCGCTCCGGTGATCACTGACGCCAGGATGCCGTAATCATCTCCGCTACCGCCGGCATTGAGCTCGAAATATCCGCCGTAGTTGGCGTCAGTATTGCCGGCATTATCGATGTAGCCAAAAACACCGTAGTCGCTACTGTCGCCGGCCACCCCGATGATACTGAAATACCCGCCATAGTTACCTGAAACTGACGTGCCGGGATCGTTCAATAACGCATAGACGCCATAATCATTCAATGTTCCTCCGCCATCGACAGTAAATCGACCGCCCGAATTTGAATTCGCTCCTTGCGCCGCCCCCGCCACTCCGACCGATTCATCCCCGCCGTTTGGCAAAGCCACGTTTCCATAAATACCATAGGCGGTGAGACTTTGTCCGTTGGCGTTAAAAGTATTCGTCGCGTAGATCGAGTAATTGATAGAGGCTTCAAAAGCACCGGTACCACTGAAAGAATTATAGAAACCGTATTGACTGACTTCATGTGATCCGGAAACCGTTGTCGCCATATACATACCGCGCGCGCCATTGACCGTCGCTCCCAAGGTCGCTTCTCCGTGAAAAGCTTCGTTGTAATTGGTCGCCCCGCTCGCCGAAGCGTAAATAGCATAATTATTATAAGTATTGGTCGATCCGTCCGCCACGGAATAAATCCCATACGCCGTCGGGACAGCAGTGCCATCGGCACCGGTAGTTCTATTTCGAACATACAAACCAGTCGTCGTCGCCGTGGCTCCACTCGCGACACTTCCGCCGAAAGAATCGTAAATTCCGTATTGAGTCAATCCGTTATTAATTCCATCGTTGGAAGTGGTACTGAAATAATAGCCTTGGACATCACCCAATGTCGCCGACAGCGCGGCGCTTCCGTGGAAAGCTTCATTAATTCCGGCGGTACTCCCGGAAACAGTCGTGTGAATCCCGTAATTAGCCGTACCGTTGCCGCTGACTGTAAATTGCCCGCCATAATTATATACGGCATTCGCCACCACGGCGTTAACACCGTAATTAGTCGACTCACCGGCAACTGCGTTTGAAATATTTAAATACACGCCATTGTTCACCGTCGATGCGCCGGTCAAACTGATATAATTACCGTAAATTGTACCCGTCGCCCCGGTCATCGCCGTGTAGACGCCGTAACCGTTGTTCGACGCGTTGGCGATATTGAGCGAGCGTCCCGCCGTCGGCGTCGTGCCGATACTCATGATCCCGGAAGCGACCGAAACATTGTTAGAGTAAGTAGAATTTGGATAGAGGTAATCGCTCCCGACATCGTCCAGCCACAAACCGGTTCCGCCGGAAGCCAGCGAGATCAAAGCGTCTATCACGCCTCGATCCGCCGCTCCAAACGCCGCTTCAAACGCCGCGGTGTTGTCGGTCAGGGCAAACGGAATCGCGGTCGTGATTAGCGCGTCTTGGAAATATATTTTGTCGGTGGAAAGTAATGTTATGTCATTCGTCGCTCCGGTGGAGCCGATAGTCAGTCCCGCCGTGGCGGTGATATTTGTCCCGACGCCGGTGATATTTTGTGAACCCATGGTCAAGGCGGCGTTGGTAATATCGAGACCGTTTTCCGCGTCAACATTGCCGGTGAAATTCGCCGTGCCGTCAACGTACAATTCATCGCTCGTCGCTCCGCTGGCGATATAGACGCCGTATGTCGTACCGGAGAAATATCCGCCGTAATTTGTCGTCGCGCCGCTCGCCGTCGAATACAAACCGTAGTTCGTCGTCGACGCGCCCGTCGCTTCCAGGTACCCGCCATAATTGGCGTCACCTGTTCCGGTCACGCTCAGCACTCCGCCGTAATTAGTACCGGTGCCGGCATTATTGTTTCGAACTCTTATGCCCCAATCCACTCCCGCTGTACCGGTTCCAATACTGACATCTAATCCGGTATTTGTATCACTTCCACTTCCGTCAGTCAGAAAAACAGTGGCTCCGTAATTATTACCACCGCCGGCTGTAGAAATACCCAAGATAGCTCCATAATCATCGCCAGCATTACCGACCTGGACGCGTCCGTAAATTCCGACATCACTGCCGGCGCCGCCCGTCCCAACATCAAAGTAACCGGCATAATTAGACGTAGCTCCAGTGGCCACTATATATGATCCGTAATTAGTGGTAGCTGCGCCGGACACGCTCACTTCCATGCCATAATTTGTCGTCGACGCGCCGGTGGCTGAAATATATTGACCATGAATTGTACCAGTCGCTCCGGTCATTGCCGTGTAGACGCCGTAACCGTTGTTCGACGCGTTGGCGATATTGAGCGAGCGTCCCGCCGTCGGCGTCGTGCCGATACTCATGATCCCGGAAGCGACCGAAACATTGTTAGAGTAAGTAGAATTTGGATAGAGGTAATCGCTCCCGACATCGTCCAGCCACAAACCGGTTCCGCCGGAAGCCAGCGAGATCAAAGCGTCTATCACGCCTCGATCCGCCGCTCCAAACGCCGCTTCAAACGCCGCGGTGTTGTCGGTCAGGGCAAACGGAATCGCGGTCGTGATTAGCGCGTCTTGGAAATATATTTTGTCGGTGGAAAGTAATGTTATGTCATTCGTCGCTCCGGTGGAGCCGATAGTCAGTCCCGCCGTGGCGGTGATATTTGTCCCGACGCCGGTGATATTTTGTGAACCCATGGTCAAGGCGGCGTTGGTAATATCGAGACCGTTTTCCGCGTCAACATTGCCGGTGAAATTCGCCGTGCCGTCAACGTACAATTCATCGCTCGTCGCTCCGCTGGCGATATAGACGCCGTATGTCGTACCGGAGAAATATCCGCCGTAATTTGTCGTCGCGCCGCTCGCCGTCGAATACAAACCGTAGTTCGTCGTCGACGCGCCACTGACTGAAATATAATTTCCATAAATAGTTCCGACCGTCCCGGTCATCGCCGTATAGACACCGTAACCGTTGTCGGCCGCGTTGGCGATATTGAGAGAGCGAGCACTGCTCGGCGCCACGCCGATTCCCACCACCCCGCCGTTGGCATAAATATTTCCGCCGGTAAATTCCCAGCGGTCATCGGTGGTATAAGTGACTGATCCGGTCGCATCATTGGAGGCATACATATTGAGGATCGCATTGGTCGCCGCGCCGGCCGAGCCCTCACCGATCCGCACCGTGTTTAAATTTTCATCAACGGAAAAAGGCGCGACCAAACTATTCGCGCCGATAGCAAAATCATCGGTCAGGGTATAGGGATGAATAATTATCCCCGTTTGCTCCCAGAGAAAAGGCTGATAAGAAATATCCGTGCCGTCGGACATCAAAACGGTATTGGCTAATCCGGCGCCGAGCCGGGTCGTGGTATTGGCGGCATTGCGGTAAATAATATCGCCGCGGGTTGTCATCGGATCCAGGAAACCGGAACTTTGGTTTTGCCAAGTGACATTGCCGCTGCCGTCGGTAATCAAAATCTGATTATTCGATCCCCGGGTGGTGGGAAAAGTATACGACGTCACACCAGTGCCAAAAGTGACTGCCCCAATCAAGTTTGTCGTATTGGAAACCGAAAGCGTGCTGGATAAATCAGTCGCGCCGGTCACGCCCAGGGTTGAAGACAAGGTAGCCGCTCCGGTCACGATGAGAGTGGAAGATAACGTGGTCGCGCCGGTAACGCCCAAAGTGGAGTCGAATGAAACCGCCCCGCTGACATGTAATCTCCCGTTCGGGATCGAGACATCTTGCGATACCCCGGCTTTGGGATGTAAATTTCCGCTGCTATCTTCCCACATCCCGGCCGCCGGTATCGCCGTAGTATTTAAATAATTTAGCGCGTCGAGAATACCTCTTTCCGCCACCGGGAAAGAATCAATATTCGTATCAGTCAACGAGCCCGGCACGCCATAGACTCTTTCGGTATTCAGCGAATAACCAACTCCGCCGATCCGACGCCGAGGCGACATTTCACCGTCGCCATTTACTTCGATCCCCAGATAATATACTCCGCTGTTGAAATCCAGATTGATCGCATTGAGTGAGCCGAGATTAACATTGAAAACTCCGTCTTCCACCGTCACTTTGTTTCCGCCGATGTGATTCTCCGACCACATGGCTACCCCGCCTGAAGAAACGTTGTAAATCCGAAAATTCATGTCATATACCCCATCGGTAACATTGGTACCGTCGGGATTGGTCAGCCGCCCCTGGAAATTAAACTCTTTAACATAGCCGGCGCGGACGTTTACCGGGGTATCAAAAAAGCCTACCAGTGAAAAAATCACCGCCAGAATAGCTAAAACTAGGGCTATAACGCCAAAAACTTGGCTTTTTGCCTTTTTTGTTTGAGCCATAATCTAAATATAGGCATATTACCAGGGCTCTTGCACCCGATAATCCACTTAATATTATATCAAAAAACCGCCCAGATGAAAAGGGGGGCGGAGGTGTGGACAACAATCAAGTAACAAGTATCAGGTAACAAATTGGAAAAACAACAATTTTGTTACTTGTTCCCTGTTACTTGTTACCTGGTTTAAGAATCCGGGCCGCTTAAATCCTCTAAATTACGGTCTTTCTTCTCCTCCACTTTTTTGATCGTTTCCTGCATACCGGGAGTTTCAGGAGGAGGCGGCGGCGCAGCGTTTGGGGATGTCGGGGCATAGGGTAGCCCGGTGGCAGGATCCAGCGGAACATTGAAACGCACTACCCCATCGCGCTTAACGTTGAAATCTTCACCGCGATAGCGATTGAATCCTTTTTCAATTTTGGAAGGGAAAGCATACTGCTCGCGATCAACCGTCAGACGATAAGTTTCCGGCCCGACCAAGAAACCAAATCGTCCGTGGCGATCGGTCACTTGCGTTTCCAGTAAATCATTGTACCGTCGATTAAATAATCTGACGACCGCCAGTCCCACCGGTTTCCCGGTCTTGGCATCATAAACCATGCCCCAGGGCTTGCTCTTTTGACCCTGAACGACCCGTCCGAAAAATATAAATAAAACGATATGAAGAATAAGGAAGATCATAGTATAAATTGACGGGCTGATCCAAAGACACACCGCCGCGATAACCGGGCCGAGTATGGCCAAGATCAAATTGACCCGACGATGCAAGTAACGCAAGACCACATTGCGATTGGTCATCGCCATATCTTGCTTGAGCATCGGATCTAAAGGCACGCTGACGGTAATAACAGTTTTACCGGAAGCGATTTCAATCGGCTCGCCGAAATAAAGATCGTCATAGCCGGCATCGTGAGTTTTGCCCCGCATTTTTAGCGAGGGGAAGGCGAAGTTCGGCTTGGTGACCGTGATGCGGAATTTTCCTTCCTTGGTCAAAAAGGTAAATCGTCCCTGGCGATCAGTCACGCGAGTGCTGACCAATTTTCCCGTCTGCGCATCAAGCAAGCGTACCAGCGCCAGATCAACCGGAACTTTGGAAAGCGCATTATACACCACGCCCCAACAACGGCGGCGCCGTCCGGCAAAGAAGAGAAAAGGCTCGGTAAAAAGATACCAGAAAGACAGCAGGGCGGTACCGACATTGGCCATACCAGCCGCGGTCAGCAAGTTGGCGATCGCCAAAGCGGTCAGACCGGGAACGACAACCGACTGATTGATCAATTGAGTAACCGGATTTTCTCTGAATAATTCGATATCCCGGAGCAAATCTCGCAGGGCGGTAATTATCAGTTCCGGAATCGTCAGGGGCGGATTCACCGGCGGGACATCAATTCCCGGAATGGTGATCGTGGCCGGCAACGATAAATCGGTCGAAATATTATTACAGTTTCGCGCCATCACGTTATAAACATAAGTCTGGCCGGCCACCAAACCATAGTGCGCCCGGCTTAACGCCGTCGACCAGTAAGAAGCGCCGCTGACCGATCCGTCGGGCTGTAAAAAAGCGCCGTTGACCAAAACCGCAAATTCCGTCCCGGCCGGATTGCCGTTGGCCGCGATGGAAATTGTCGCCGTATATGTTCCGTCATCGGCGGCGACATAAGAGACACCGGGCTGACCCGGGACGTTCGCCAACGTACACCGCGTCAAGGTCGCCTCGGCGTTTTCTACGCCGCAAATATTTCGCTGTTTGGAATGCCAGGTATAAGCGGTGTTAAAATTTAATCCCGTGTCGCGCCAGCTGTTATCCCCGCTCTGCCAACCGGATTCGTTTACAACGCCGCGCCGGAAAAAATATCCGCTCAGCTCTATGCTATGCCGCGGAAAAATCGGGACGGAGAGATCCATGTAATCCACTCCCGGACTGGCAAAAAGTCCCCGCGTTCCGACCAGAGTACAGCCGGAAGCAAAGCCGGAAGGGATACTGTTTCCGAAAGGATTAAAAGCCAAAACTTGTTCGGTGTATTTTTGGTTTTCATCCAGTCCGGTTTGGGTAATGGAGCTGATATTGGCTTGATTGACCACCTCAACGACGGTAGCCGAATCATCTTCCAGCAGGAAACCTTCTTCATCGGCCGACCGATCGGTAAAATTCCATTTTATAGCAGACGCGGACAAGCCTTCCGGTATCCCGATTTCCGGCTTATTCGGCGGTTTGAAATAGAGATAACCGGCTTTGACGATATAATTGGGCGAGGTAAATTTTCCCGTGACAAAATAATTCAGCGCCTCATCGACCGAAAAATCTCCGGAATCAAGCTGACCGCCCGATTCATCGATATCTTCAACTTTCATCCGGTAATTCGGACTGGAATAACCGACGGCACCGGCTCGATCATTACTCCAAACAAAACCCAGGCTGACCGAAAGCAGGCAAATTAAAAAACCAATGCGCCACCAGCGGGCGAATGGATTTTTAATTCGCACCAGATTGTTTTTTTTATTTACCAACACAAGAAAACGGATTTTATTCTCCGAACTCTAGCCTATTCATTATAACACGATTTTTGAAACTTGGCGATAAAACAGGGCGGCCACGCGGGGCCGCCCCTACTTCTATCTATTATCTTAAATCTTAATATCTTAACGTCTTAATTTTCTTAATATCTTATCTCTATCTCTCTCGTATCGGCGTCGATAAACTTGAATCGCACCCAAATGCATTTTTCCGGCAAAATATCCGCGACCCGCTCGGCCCACTCAATGAACACGACCCCGGACGGATCCGCCAGCACTTCTTCCCACCCCAGCGCCAATATTTCGGCCGAACTTTTCACGCGATAAACATCAAGATGATAAATATTTTTGACTTTTGACTTTTGACTTTTGACTTTATATACCGCTTCCACCAAAAATGTCGGACTGGTTATTGCCTGCTCCACTCCCAATCCTCGCGCCAAACCTTTGATAAAAGTTGTTTTGCCGCCGCCCAAATCACCGCTCAAACACACGACTTCTCCGCCTTTTAGCCGCCGGGACAGCCATTCCCCCGCGGCTTCGGTTTCTCCGGCATTTTTAGTAATCAGCTTTTTGATCATAGTCTAAAATTTTCCCAGCCAGATAATTACCAGACTGAGCACAATCAAATAAATCGAAAAAACGTATAGCTTTTGTCGGCGCAAAAATTTTAACAGCCAGTAAATAGCCAGCCAGCCGGAAAAAGCCGCGACGAGAAAACCGACGATCAAAGACAGCAAATCATTGTTCGTGATTGAACTGCTTTGCAGTTCAATCAGTCCCAATCCTCCGGCCGCCAGTATCACGGGCGCCGAAAGCAGGAAGGAAAACCGAGCCGCGCCTTCACGGCTCAAGCCGGAGAAAACTCCCCCACTGATCGTCAGGCCGGATCGCGACAAACCCGGCAGTATCGCCAGGGCCTGCAAAACGCCGATTCCAAACGCTCCCATCCAGCCCGGTAAAATCGGACGCTCGCCCCGGGAACCGCGAGCGGCACGCCAGCGCAAAAACAATTCCACCGCGGCGAGCAAAACCGCCGTGATAAGGAAAAACATAGTGACGAACAACAGACTATCGAAAACTTTGGCCAGCTGTTCCTGGAAAAGATAGCCGATCACCAGAGCCGGAACTGTGCCCAGCGCCAGCAGGCCGAATAATTTGGCGTCTCGGCGATCGATTTTTTCCCGTTGGGCCGGAGAAAAAACCCCGGCGATCGCTCGTCCGATAACGATCAAAATCCGCCGCCACTCGTTCCAGAAATAAATCAACACCGCCAGCAAGGTCCCCAGATGCAAAATCGTATCAAAAGCAATCGAAGGCGAATCCCAGCCCAAAAGCTTTGGTACCGCCACCAAATGGCCGGAACTGGATACGGGAATGAATTCAGTCAGGCCCTGGACCAGACCGAGAATGATAGCTTGGAATAGAAGCATAAATAAAAATTAACAGGTAACAAGTAACAGGTAACAAATTTGGAAGTATCCTTTTTGTTACCTGTTACCTGTTCCTTGTAACTTATTCTATCATATCTTTTCCCCATTGACACCATTTTTGCCATTGCGTATGATGAGGGGACGTTTAAATTTCCTCCATGGTACTGAGCGAAGAACAACAAATAAAAGATCTGGTGGCGCGGGCAAAAAATATTTTAGTTATAACCAAACGCGATCCCTCGGGTGATTCCGTCGGCAGTATGTTGGCGCTGTATTTGATTTTGAAAAAACTGGATAAAAACGCCACGGTCGTGGCCCACGGCACTCCCAATATACTCTATAATTTTTTGCCGAATTTCCAACACATTACTTCCGAATTATCCAGCACGCGCGACTTTGTTATTTCTCTGAATATTTCCAATACCCAGGTCGGCGAATTCAGTTATCGCATCGAGGGCGAGCAATTGAAAATTTACATTCAGCCCCAACAAGGCTCTTTTGATCCCAAAGATGTCACTTCCGCTCTCGCCAAACCCAAATACGATTTGGTACTGGCGCTTAATTGTCCGGATTTCGCCTATATGGGCAAGCTCTACGAAGAAAACTCCGATTTTTTCTACGAAACTCCGGTGATCAATATTGACCACCGCGCCAACAATGAAAACTACGGCAATATCAATTTAATCGACCTGACCGCAACTTCCACCGCCGAGATTTTGTATCGCCTGGCGCGGGAATGGGGCGACAATCTGATCGACGCCGATATCGCCACCTGCTTACTGACCGGAATTATCGCCGATACCAATAGTTTCCAAAATGAGCGCACCACTCCCCAGGCTTTTCAAGTCGCCTCGGAACTGATTGCCGCCGGCGCCGATCAGCAGACAATCGTTCAGCGGCTCTATCGCACCAAGACTCTGGCCACTTTGAAATTATGGGGAAGGCTATTGGCTCGGATCCAATACGACGCCGACCACCGCCTGGTTTGGACCCTGGCCGATGTCCCGGATTTCACCAAGACCGGCGCCAAACCGGCCGACCTGGAAGGCATTGCGGAAGAATTGATCGCCAATTCGCCCGATGCGGAAGTTATTTTGATTTTGGCTCGTCTCGCCCCAAAAAAAATCCGCGGAATAATCTATACGACCAACAGCGTGAGCGCCGCTAAACTGGCCGGTCTATTTAACGGTAGCGGACACGAACGGCTGGCGTCATTCGACCTCGAGCGCGATGATCTGCTGACCGCGGAAAAAGAAGTCATCGAGACAATCAAGAAAAACCAGACCAAGAAACCCTGAAGCCGTTTGGCTCTGCCAATCGGGGCCGGGATATGCTATAATATTAGCGTTAAACGCTAATTTTTATTTTATGGCCAATACCGACGTAAACTTAGAAAAGGCTTTGAAACAAGCCTCCAAATCAAAATCCGTCCAGCATTCTTTGCAATCGATCAATCGCGACATGGAAGAACGGGCGGTGGAACGCAAGGCTCAAAACAGCCAGATGCACTATTTTAATCTGCACCAATTTCCGCTCAATCCGGAAGTGGTCAGTTTAATCCCAAAAGAAACTGCGGCGGCCACCAAGGCCGTGATTTTCAGCAAGCAAAATCGAAAATTGAAAATCGGAACCACCGACCCGACCAGTAAAGAATTACCCTCACTGCTCCAAGCGCTCCACGACCAAGAATACTCGGCGGAAATTTATTTGGTTTCCGACAGCAGTCTCAAAGACGGACTGGACGCCTACCAGCGCGCCCGGACGCCGCAAGCGCGCGAAAAGAAAATAAAAATCGAACTGACCAAAGAAGAGCTTTCGTCTTTCAGAAAAGATATTAAAAACCTGGAAGAGCTGGAAACGAAAATCCAAAAGATGCCGATGACCAAAGTGCTCGATGTCATCGTAGCCGGCGCGGTGCAAAGCGACGCCTCGGATATCCACCTGGAGCCGGAGGAAAAACAAACCAAACTCCGTTACCGCATTGACGGCGTGCTCCAGGATGTCGCTTACCTGCCGAAAGAAGCCCATAAGCCGATTGTCAGCCGCATCAAGCTCCTCTCGGAATTAAAACTGAATGTGGTTGAAGTCCCGCAAGACGGACGGTTTACCGTCACTATCGGCGAACGGAAAATAGACGTTCGTACTTCGATTCTTCCTTCCGGCTACGGCGAAACTGTTGTCTTACGCTTGCTGGGCATCGGAGCCATGAGCCTGAATATAAATGACTTGGGGTTTGCCCCGCGCGATTACGATAAAATCAAAACCGAGCTCGATAAACCGAACGGTATGATTCTGACCACCGGTCCCACCGGCTCCGGAAAAACAACTTCGCTCTATGCTTTTCTCAATCACGTCAACAATCAAAAAATAAAAATCATCACCCTGGAAAATCCGATCGAGTATCGACTCTCGGGCATATCACAGACTCAAGTGGAAAAAGATAAGGGTTATGATTTCGCCACCGGCTTGAAATCGATTTTACGCCAAGATCCCGATGTCGTCATGGTGGGAGAAATCCGGGATTTGGAAACCGCCGAAACGGCGCTCAACGCCGCGCTGACCGGACATTTGGTTTTCTCCACTTTGCACACCAATGATGCCGCCGGCGTCATCCCCCGCTTGATTGATATGGGAGTCCGGCCATTCATTATCGCGCCGGCCATCAATGCCGTGATCGCCCAGCGCTTAGTCCGGAAATTATGCACCGCCTGCCGCGAAGAGTACAAACCGGACGAAAAGACCATGCAACAATTGCATCGGATGTTCGACCTGCCCGGCACCACTGTCACTCTGCCGGTCATCGATAAATTGTTCCGACCCCATCAAGGCGGCTGTGATGCCTGTCACGGCACTGGCTACAAGGGACGAATCGGCATTTATGAATTGTTTAAAATTGACCGCGAGATGGAAAAACTGGTTATGTCCGCCGCCACCACCGCCGAGATCTTCGAAGAAGCGGTCAAGACCGGCATGACTACGATGGCTCAAGACGGAATCTATAAATCAATCGAAGGTATCACTGATATTGACGAGGTGGATCGGGTAACCTAGGAGCAAGTAACAGGTAATAGCTAACAGGTAACAAATAAGGAAATAAATAAGAACAAGCTCGAAAAGGGCTTGTTTTTGTTACTTGTTCCCTGTTACTTGTTATTTGTCATTTGCTCTCTCGCCCACTCGGCAATCTGTCCTTCAAAATCCCGGTCAATCGCTTTTTCGAAATCGGCTTGATCATCATTGATCAAACCGCGGACAAAATACGCCAGCGGTTCCAGGCTGTCACGGCTGATAACCTGGTCGATCAAATTCTGAGCGGCCTCGGTCTCCCCCGCCAAATAATAGCCCAGAGCGGCCAAGGCGTGAGTATGATTGGTCTGCCAGGAACGATCGATGGCCAAGGCGATTTCAGAAGCAGAACGAGCCTGATCCGATTTTTTCCCCAGTAAATAAACCAATGCTTCCCCGCCGGAAATGTCCCGCGGATCAATTTTATAAGCCGCCCGCAATTGTTTCTCGGCTTCGGAATAATTTTTCTGTTGAATCAAAAGACGAGCATAGTCCAAATAAACTTGGTGTTGGCGGTAGCCGAGATCAAGCGCTTTGCGATAAAGCTCGATGGCTTTTTCGGTTTGCCCCAGCCCTTGCTCCGCTTTGGCTTGAAGATAAGCGATCTGGCCGTAAGTCGGATCGGTTTTTGCCGCTTGAGTCAAAGATTCCTTGGCTGCGGAAAAATCATTCAGTTCGATTTCGGAAAATCCCTGGAGCACCCAGGCATCGCGATAATCCGGCACAATTAACAACGCCGCTTGCGCCAGTTGTCGAGCCACTTCGTTTTCTCCGACTTCGGCCAGGATCCAGCCGCGGATAATTTTCTGATAAGCCTCGACAGCGATCGTCCCTTCGGTTTGGCCGGTTTTATCCAATAACTCATTGATTCGGGCCTGCAACTGTTTCGCGCCGGCGCTAAAAGCGCCGTCATGACGCAAACTTTCCTCGACCCACTCCATCGCTGCTGCGGGATCTTTCTCTAGAGTAATTAAAGCTAAATAATAATATCCGGCTTGATTGGTAGGATCAGCGGCAATCGCTTGCCGTAAGATTTCTTCGGCCGGCGCTGATTTTCCCTGTCGGAAATAGCCTAGACCAAGCAGGCGCAACCCGCTGGGATCTTGGCGATCGCGGTCCCGGGCTTTTTCCAGGGCGCCGACCGCCAGATCGGTCCGTCGAGCCGAAAGCGCCACTTGCCCCAGCATCAACCAGGCTTCTTTATTACGCGACCGCAATTTCGTAGCCGACGTCAGCTCTTCAATCGCTTGATCATAATTGCGTTTGCGCTGTAGAATTTCCGCTCTCTTCAAATAGGCGCTATAGGCAATATTGCCGTCCAGATCTTTCAAAGACAAGGCGTAGGCGTATTCCTGCATGGCCGCCGAGTAAGCTCCCTCGCCCACCAATTTATCCCCGCGATCGACATAAATAGAGGCGATATCGTCAAAAACCCCGCTCAATTTCAAAACCAAAAAAGCGACCAAGAGAATCGCCACTATCACGCCGACAAACACCAGCCAGCGGGGCAATTTGATTTTTTTAGGTAGCAGACTCATACCAGATCATCTTAGCGAACTGGAAAATAAATACAATAGTTCCGCGCTTGACGATTATTTTTTATCCTGCTAAGACAATAGCGGAAGCAAGGAGGAAAACACTATGCCCGCTAAAACCGACCGGATCAGTAATCAAGTATTAAATGAATTCCAAAGCTCGGTTGATACTTATCTGGACACATTACAAGACCCTCCCACTAAACAAGAAGTGGAGACAGTCTGGAACGAGCTGCAACGCCTGATCAAAGAGTTTCCGCCAGAAGAATTCGGCCCAGATGCTGAATACCTGGAGTACCTGAAAAAAAGCGCTAAAAGTCTTTTTCGTTTTCCCCGCGGCCGAAGTTCGGCGCCAGCTTTCTATCAGATGCTGGCGGGAATTCTGAAAAGCATTTCCTACAACAGCACGATGATCATGCCCCGGGAGGAAGCGGACGACCTCCCTTTACTTTGCTATCTGGTGATGGCCTCTCGGCTCTGTGTGATATTGCTTTAAAGAAGAATCTTAACCGCCGAATGCTTCCTCGGCGGTCTTTTTTTTAAAAAAACTGGGGCACTTTAGTTTCTTAATTTAAATTTGTTTTGGATTTTGATTTTTAAGCTTTAGATTTTCCTACACATGAAGCCCGGGCAAAGCTTCGAGATGTTTCCATTCCCATTTACTATTTTTATGCTTTCTTTGCATGAAATACGCCGCGGCGCCGATCATGGCCGCGTTATCGACGCAATATTCAAATTTTGGCTGATAGTATTTTACCGACGGAAACCGCCGGCCGATGTCATTTTGTAATGTCTCCCGCAATAATCTATTGGCGGCGACGCCGCCGGCCAAAACAAACGATTTGATTTTATACTGCGCGATCGCCCGTAAGCTCTTGGACACCAAAACATCGACGGCTGCTTGTTGAAAAGAAGCGCAGAGATCATTGACTTGCTTGGCGCTCAAATTTTTCTTCTTTTCCAAATCGCGCACCTGATAAATTACGGAAGTTTTCAATCCGGAAAAACTGAAATCGTAGCCGGGCCGATCGATTAACGCTCTGGGAAAATTAAAAGCCTCGGCCTTTCCCGTCTCGGCTCGTCGCGAAACTATCGGCCCGCCGGGATAGCCAAGTTTTAATAAATTGGCAACCTTATCAAACGCTTCCCCCGCCGCGTCATCCAAGGTGCCGCCCAAGCGAGTGAAATGCAAATGATCTTTCATTAGCAATAATTCCGAATGCCCGCCGGAAACCACCAGCGCGATCAAGGGAAATTTTATCGTCTCGGCCGGCAGGCCCAGCCAGTTGGCGTAGATATGCCCGACAATGTGGTTGACCGGGATCAGAGGTTTTTTGAGCGCGAGACTGAGAGACTTGGCGGTAGTCACCCCCACCAGTAAGGCCGGTAACAAACCGGCGCCTTCGACCACAGCCAGCGAGTCGATTTTTGACCAAGGCATCCGCGCTTTCTCCCGCGCCGCTTCCACTACCGGAATAATCTTTTCGATATGCGCCCGCGCCGCCACTTCCGGCACCACTCCCCCATAACGAGAATGCAGATCGATTTGCGACGCCACCACATTGGACAAAACAATACCGCCGTCGCGCACGACGGCCACTGAAGTTTCGTCACAAGATGTTTCGATAGCCAAGATGTTCATCAGTAGCATTTTAAGCGTTGTAAATCTCTCTGTCCACTAATCTTAATAAACCCTCAAGATAATTGACGGGGAAGAATTGTGTGATAAGATGACTCTATCATTGCTTGTTCTGGCCAAGCCAGCAGGAGATGTATCGGTGTGTACAACCGGTACATTGCTCAGATCACGGCTAACCTCCAACTGATCGGAATTTCTAGGAGTCACTATGTGGGTCAACGACTGCAGGGGTCGCACCCACTCAAAGACTAACTATGTCCAGCGTCCTGCCGCCGGATCAAATTACTCCTAGACAACTTTAAGCCCAATGCCAAACTTTAGACCGATCAGCTGGAGGTTTTTTCATACCAAAAATGCCCGCGATTGGCTGGGCATTTTATTTTTGGCGTTACTATTTCTGAGAAACCATGGGCGTTTGCTTCGGAGGCGGTGTCGGCGACTGATTTTGGGCGCGCCTTTTTTTGACCACGAAGTAAATTTTCCCGCCCGCCGCGGCGATCATCAAACTCAGACCAATATAGAAAAAAGTGGTGTGAAAAGCCGAAATTTCTCCGATATTTCTCTCGACCGTCTGGATCACGGCAACAATAAAGATGTCCATGAACAAATTCGCCCCCTCCGTCACAATGCTCGGTAAAAACTCGGTCACAAACTGATGAGCGATATTATATGAGGCAAAACCGGGGAAACTGGCTATGAGCAGAACCAATCCCGGACTGAACAATTTTCCCCAGCCGCAACTGAAATAAATCAACCCCAAGAGAACAACCAAAGAAACAGTCAAGCTGATACCGAACCAGGTTTGCATCTGCTGATGAGTCTCGTCGGAATAAATCTGAAAAGATTGAAGTCCCTCATCCAAATATTTGGTGTAATCAACTCCGCGCAACATGGTAAAAATGGCGCTGGTTCCCCCTTCATAAAAGGGAACGGCGATATCCTGCAGCATTTTAGTTTTCAGTTGTTCGGGCGAGGATGTCAGAATTTCGCTTTCCGGAAAAAAAGATTTTAAAATTTTGGCAATGGGCCGCTCTTCCGTCGGCTCGGCCGGAGATTCCTGCTCCGCTTTCGCGGCCAATTCATTTTTGTACTCGGCAATCAGATTCTGAATATTCCCCTCGGCCTTGGAAAGAGATTTTTCGATGGCCACGGTAATAACTTCGACCGCCCGCTCGCGATCGGTCAATTGCATGACATTGTAAAGCGCCAGGGTGGATGAAAAAACCAGCACGAACAAAATGCCCACAACCCACTTGGCATCGATAAACCACAGCGGCCGATCTTTCCGGCCGGCTGAGAAATATTTCCAGAATTTGCTCATAGTTTTTTGTTTAAATAATATTTATATTAATTATAGCAATTTCTATCTCCGGGTGCAAAACCGACAAAAGACGTTCCGGGATCATTTATTTGGATCTTTATTTCCCACGCCGAAATGATATACTTAAATAAAACGTTAACACAAAAAATATGCCCATAAGCAATCGAGCCTTATCGATCGCGGGAATCGTATGTTTTTTGATATTTTTTTTCCTCTTTCCCTTAGTACGAGCCGACGAGGAGCCGGTTACCCAGCCCCATGTTGTCCGAGTGGGTATTTATGACAATAAACCTAAAATCTATCGCGATGATGACGGTCAAGTAAAAGGATTTTTCGCCGACATCTTGAATTATACCGCCGCCCAAGAAGGTTGGAAAATAGACTATATCGACGGCACTTGGGATGAAGGCTTGGAGCGTCTGAAAAATAATGAAATCGATATCATGGTCGATGTCGCCTTGTCGGAAGAACGACAGCAAGTCTATGATTTTAACAATGAAACAGCTCTCTTTGCTTGGGGAGTCATCTATACCCGCCCGGGAGTGAAAATCGAAAAAATCAACGACCTGGAAGGAAAAAACATTGCTGTGATGAAAAGCGGCATTCTTTTTACCGGACCCTGGGGTATCGAAAATCTTTTGAATTCTTTTCAGATCAAATCCAATTACACGGATGTCAAAGTCTATGGTGATGTTTTTAAATTATTAGACCAAGGCGAGGCGGATGCGGGAGTAGTCAATACCTTTTACGGATTCGCCAATCAAAAAGATTATAAAGTAGTTCGAACCAATATCGTCTTTAATCCCAGCGAACTGCGCTTCGCCTTAACTAAAAACGCCCCGGCTAACCCGTACTTGATAGAAAAATTGGATGCTAATCTTCAAAAGCAGAAAGCGGACAACAACAGCGCCTACCAAAAGAATATGCAAGCTTTCCTGACTGAAATGGAAGCATCGCAAGAAGTGGAAGTCTTTCCGGTCTGGGCTCAAATGACGCTAATCATCAGCGGAATCGGTATCGCGGCATTGCTGGTGATTTATTTTATCGCATTGCGCTATCGAGTAAAACTGGAAAAAACAGTCCGAGCCAGAACGGCGGAATTGAAAAGATCGGAAGAAAAATATCGCACGACAATCGAGCGCGCCAATGACGGCGTGGCTATTATCCAAGATCAAATAATAAAATACGGCAACGCGGCTCTGGCCAGTATCAGAGGCGAACCGCTGGAAAAAATCATCGGGCAAAACTTCACAAAATTTGTGGATAAAGAATCCTTGCCGAAAGTGGTTGATTTCTATAAACGACGCCTGCGCAATGAAAAAATACCGACTGAGTATGAAACGGTTTTAAGAAACGTGGCCGGCGACAAAATCTATGTCGAAGTGAATACCGGCCTGGCCGATTATGAGGGCCGGCTGGCTGATGTCGTTATGGTCCACGATATCACCGAGCGTAAAAAATCAGAGGCCAAAGTCAAAGAACTTAACGAGCTCCGCAAAAAATTCGTCCAAATCGTTTCGCATCAGCTTCGAACCCCCCTAACCTCCATTCGTTGGAATACCGAAGCCTTGCTCAGCGGCGATATGGGAAAAATGGAGCCGGCCCAGGAACAAATATTGCGCTCGACCAACCGCGCCGAAGCGACTGTTATAAATCGCCTGGGAGATCTCCTGACGGTGATGGAAATCGAAGAAGGCCGGGAGAATCTGTCCAAAGAAACGGCCTCGATTGAAAGCCTGTGGGGTTCGGTGATCAAAGACGTGAAAAAGAAATGCCAGGCCAAAAACCTTCGGTTTATCTATCATTCACCGGATAAATTATTACCCAAAGTATCAATCGACTTGGAAAAAATGAGAGTGGTTTTCTGGCAGTTGATGAGTAATGCCCTGGATTATACTCGGCCGGGAGGAAAAATAGAGACAAGATTTATCAACCGGCGCGGCCGAATACGCTTTGAAGTCTCGGATAACGGTATCGGTATTCCGGAAGTGGAACAACCGCGAATTTTTGAGAAATTTTTCCGAGCCAGCAACGCAGCCGCGATGGAGACAGATCGTTCGGGCATCGGATTGTCAATTGCAAAATTCTACATCGAAGAACACGGCGGAAAAATTGGCTTCTCGAGCGAAGAAAGCAAAGGCAGTACTTTTTGGTTTGAAATTCCCGCAAGTTCCGGAGATTAAAATTTATTTTTTGCCCAAACGCCGGCGATGCTTACCGGCGTTTTTTTGCCCAAAAGCCCGAAAATTATGGTAAAATAAAGATATGATTCAAATTTTAGAATTATTGCTATTTATCGGCCTTTTTTATTTTTACGGCTCGGTTCCCTTTGCCTTGATTTTTACATATTTCACCAGACGAAGAGATCTCAGGGAATTCGGGACAGGAAATATCGGCGTGGCGAACGCCTTCGCGGCCGGCGGAATGATCGCCGGAATCGGCGCCGTGATAGGCGAAATTTCCAAAGCGGCTCTGCCAATCGCCGCCAGTTATCTGTTTTTTCAGGATAATCCCTGGGTAACAGTAATCCTGGTTTTGGCCGCTATCTTTGGCACCACCTTTTCCCTTTTCCTAAAAGGAAAAGGTGGACTCGGCAACACCATTTTCATGTGGTGTATTTTAATTTTGGTGCCGATTCCGGCGATTTTGGCCGGCACCTTGAGTTTTTTGGTTTCTATTTTGATTCGGAAAAGTTATCCGGCCACTATTTTTACCAGGATGGTCATACTGCCGACGGCGTTATATTTTTTGACTTTTGACTGGCCCGTGACCGGACTCGCTCTCGCTTCCGGACTTGTTTTCACCCTGCGCTACAAAAAGGAAAAAGACGATTTTACCGCCCAGAATATGGGAAAAAAGATAAAGGCCTTCTTTTCCCGGAATAAATACCTGCTCCCGCTTCAAAAAGTCAGAAATTCTAATCTGTTGGGCGGTAAAGCCGGCAACCTGCGGTGGCTCAGCAAGTTCGGCTGGCGCATACCGACCACTTACATCGTGCCGGCCCAAGTCCTGGCCAACGCCCTGGCCGATGAAAAAATTTCCGTCGCGCTAAAAGAAGAAATCATCAAAACGCTTGCCAATGGAAAAAAATACGCTGTGCGCTCTTCCGCCAATGTCGAAGATTTTTCGGAGCATTCTTTCGCCGGACAATTTCAAACCGATTTGAACGTGAAAAAGGAAAACATCTACTCCAGCCTGCTGGCGGTCCGGCAATCCGCCCGGCAAGAAAACGTCAAAATGTACCAGCAACAAGTTGCGCGGGAAACACCGGAAATAAAAATGAACGTCATCATCCAAGAAATGATCACGCCGATTTATTCGGGAGTGATTTTCACTCGGAGCCCCATAACCGGCCTGGATGAAGTATTGATTGAAACCGTCCCGGGAACAGCCGCCAAGCTGGTGCAGGGACAAGCCACGCCCCAGAGCTGGATATATAAATGGGGACAATTCACGGAAAAGCCGGCACATCCGGAATTCGACAACCAGGAAAAAATCATCGCCCGTCTGGCGCAGGATTGTAAAGTGATTGAAAGACAATATCGCGCCCCGGTTGATATCGAATGGGCTTATGACGGTCGGGATCTATATTGGATTCAATTACGGCCGATCACCGCCATCAAAGGAATAAATATTTATTCCAATAAGATATCGCGGGAATTCTTGCCCGGTTTAATCAAGCCCTTGGTCTGGTCAATCAATATTCCGTTGGTCAACGGCGGATGGAAAAATCTGTTTATGGAAATACTCGGCGCCGATGCCAAAAATATTGAAGTGGCGGATTTGGCCAAATCATTTTACCACCGGGCTTATTTCAATATGGGTATTGTCGGCGATCTGCTGGAACTTTTCGGCATGCGCCGCGAGACCCTCGAATTGCTGCTGGGTTTGGAAAAAACCGGCCGCCAAAAACCGAAATTTATCCCGGGTTTTCGAATTGTCAGATATTTGCCGAGCGGCCTGCGGTTTTTCATATCTACTTTCAGCGGCTATCGCCGAAAAATCGATCGATTAATCCAGTTCGCTCAAAACAAATATACCGAATATCGATTTACCGCGCCGGGAAGATTATCGGAAACCGAGATCGTGGCCAAGATAGAAGAGGCCCTGGCTCTCAATGAAAAACTGGTTTATTTCAATATTTTGACTCCCCTGCTCATGTCTTTTCGCATGAACAGTTTGCGAAATTATTTGGCCGACCAAAATGTTTCGGAAGACGATCTGGCCGATTATTTCCGGAAAGACCCGGATACCGATCCGGCATGGCATTTGGCGGTATTGCACCAGGAATACCAAAGGTGGCGAAAAACCAATCCCCAAACCTCGCCCCCGATGCTGGAAGCTTTTTTAGCGAACTCGCCGGAACAAGCGACCTTTCGCCGGTTATTTGGAAACTTTATCGAAAAATTCGGACATATCGGCCAAAGTAATAATGATTTTTCTCTACCGACTTGGAAAGAAAATCCCGAAATTGTTTGGGATATGATCAGAAACTATCGCCCGCCGCGGGCGAAAAAAAATTCGGCGGAAAATAAAATCGAAAAAATTTCCGAGAAATATCTTTTTCGCAACGCGGATCTGGGCCGAATCATGAAACAACGGGTAAGTTTTTACTACACCAAGTGTTATTTCCTTTTCCGCCCGTATTTTTTGGAACTGGGACGCTTACTCGGCGAACGACAAGCCCTGGAGAAGCCCGATGATATTTTTTTCCTGACTTATCCGGAAATAAAAGAAATAGTCTCGGGCAGAAAAAGCGATCTGGCAAAAATCGCGACCCGACGCAGTAACTATCAAACCGATTCCGAAATTACCGCCCAAATACCGGAAACTATTTTCGGCGATAACCCGCCGGTTTTGACCAAACCAGTCAGTCAAAAGACTTATTCCGGCTTACCGGCTTCCAAAGGATACTATGAGGGGCGGATCAGAAAAGTCGCTTCTTGGGCTGATCAAAAGAAAATCCAGCCCGGTGAAGTTGTCGTTCTGGGTCACACCGACGTCGGCCTGAACATGATCTGCACTCGAGGCAAAGCCTTGGTCACTTCCAGCGGCGGCATCCTTTCTCACTGCGCGATCATCGCCCGAGAGTATCGCATCCCGGCGGTGGTCTCCGTCAAAGAGGCCGATCAGCTCGCCGATGGTCAAATGGTGGCCGTTGACGGAAATTTGGGGAAAATAGAAGTATTGACCCAAAAGTAATATTGGCCAAAGAAAAACCGCCCGCCCGCCGAATCGGCGGGTGGGCGGTTTTTTTGACAATAAATTATTCGGCCGAGGGAGACGCTTCGATCCGTTCTTTTATGGCCCGAATGACAATCGGATCATCCCCCCAGGCACCGAGATTGATAACCTCCACGCCGGCAGGAATGTTCGCTTCATGAACCAAGGTGGGTATATCGTACTGGCTGTGCATGGAATCGGCGCTGATCGCCGAGGCAAAGAAGAAGATTTTTTTCACTCCCTGGTTGATTAATTGCTCAACTTTTTCTTTAGGTTTCGGCTCTTTGAAATCCATCCAAGCCTGGCTCAGATTTTCCGGCAAATACCCATCCGCTTCAAAGAGCTTAATAATCTCTTCGCGAAAACTGGTTTCCTGCTCGGTTTCCGTCGGCCATTCAACATCCCATTCGTCCGGTTGTCCGTGACCGACCAACAAGACCGCGATTTTATCCTTGGGCGTATCGCCTCGATTGGCATTTACCCGAGAAACAAACATACTGCGCAAAGTTTCCGAGTTCCAGAGCGGCTGAACATAGACTATTTCAACTTGATATTTATCAAGCTCCAGCTCTTTTATCTGTTTGACTCCTTCGGCCGTGTGATTGGAATTGGTCAAGAATACTTCGCTCACGATAATCTTACTGGCCCCTTCATTGAGAGCTTGAATAACCGCCGCGTCCGGCCGAGGCTCATCATCAAGAAAACTCAAATAAAATTTCGTCGTTTGATCACCGTCGGCTCGATAAGCTTCTTCCAGACTTTTAATCATATTTTTGTGACCCTGCCGGTGATTACTCTGCCCCACTTTTACATAATGGTCCCGCAACTGGTAGAAAAATATCGGCCGAACCAAGAATGGTATAAAAGATATTTTTTGCTCATCAAATTCATTGAATTGGTTTATCCAGCCGATCGGATTATAGTTTTCCGGCTCGCCGTGAGTAAAATAAACAACCGCCGTATGCCCGTCACCGGGATCGCTGGGAGACCGGGTCAAAGTCGGGACGGCTCGATTATCAACGGTGTTCAAAATAATCTGCGTCATCGTAGCGTACCCGCCGATGAAAAAGACCGCAACCAGAATAATAACCAAAGCCAGCCATTTACCCCGAAACCCGGTAACCACGAGAAAAACACAGGCCAGGGCGGAAATCAGAAAAAAAGACAGATAAACGGCCATTTGATTGATCGGGCAAGACATGTATCTGACCAGTAAATATCCGGCGACAAATGCCAGGGCGATGACTGACAGCCAAAGAATGATTTTTTTCATTTGTTTTTGTTAATTTATATCTGTCTATTGTAGCAAATACAATCTTTTTTATCTAATTCGAACAAAAAAAGAAACCGACAAAAAATATTACTTGACCGGAACCGACCCCGCTTGTATGTTATGTTCATAGATAAGAACCGCTAAAATATATGAAATACCCTTACTACGCGCTAGATTTTGGCACGACCAACTCATCGATCGCCCTCTGCGAAAGCAAAACCAGGCATCGTCTCCTGGAAATCGACCCCGGAACCAAAATACCTCACACCGTGAGGTCTCTTTTTTGTATAGAAAAGAGCGGCGCCACGTCAATCGGTGAAGAGGCGATCAAGCGCTATACCCACGCCGTCGCCACTATCCCACTGGACGTTAAGCAAAAGATGAAATTGGCGCTCAGTGTCGACGACGGCGGTTTTGTCAAAACGGCTAATTTCCGCGACGCCCTGGCCGAATACAAAGGCTTTGATGTGCCGGCGCGACTTTTCCAATCGCCCAAAATGCTGCTCCGCTACATCGGAGCGGCCACGGCGGTCTTCGGACAAAAATATACGGTGCAGGATGTGGCCTATGGTTTTTTAAAGGAAGTAAAAAATAAAGCCGATGCCATCGCGGGTAAAAAAATTGACCGACTGTTTTGTAGCCGACCGATTCGGTTTGCCGAGGAAGATTTCCAGGAAAAATACGCCACCAAAAACCTGGCCGATGTTCTGCGCCGGCTCGGTTTTAGCGAAGTCAAATATGCGTTCGAACCGGTCGCCGCGGCGGAAGGTTTTATTCGGGGACTGACAAAAAGCGAGCGCATCCTGGTCTTCGACTGCGGAGGCGGCACGACCGATATCTCCGTCATCGAAGCCGGCGCCGGGCAAAAGAAAATTTTGGCTAATATCGGCGTGCCGAAGGCCGGAAATAATTTCAACGAAGATATTTTCTATAACCGATTTGCGCGAGAGCTCGGACAAGGCACCACCTACGGCCGTAAAGAGCTGCTTATTTCCGACTCTTTCTTCCAGTCGGTCAGTCACTGGCTGCCGCAGTTTGAGACCTCGCGTGAAAAAGTGCTGGAAATTCTTTATGATATTCTCAAAACCGCCCAATCTCCGGAAAAAATACAGAAGCTGATCATCACCATCGAAAAAAGTCTCAACTGGGAAATGTTTGAGGAAATCGAAACAAAAAAGAAAATTTTGTCACGCATCGATGAAGTAACACTGGATTACAACAATTGGGGCGTAGATATCCATTCGTCTCTGACGCGCCCGGCCCTTGAAGCCTATATCCGCTCAACCGTCCGAGAACTCCTGGCCGGCATCGATACCGCCTTGCGTTCGGCCAAACTGAACGCCTCGGATATCGACCACGTGCTTCGCGTCGGCGGGTCCTCTCTCGTTCCTCTGGTTTCTCACTCGCTGGAAAAAAAATTCGGCAAAAATAAGATCGTCTCCCAAGCCATATTCACTGACGTCATTAACGGCTTGATGCTGCAAGATTGATCTCGGGAATAAAAAAACCCGCCGAATCGGCGGGACGGTTGTCTATTTCCAATTTAGATTTGGAAATTTATTTGATATTTGAGCTTTAAAATTTTTAGCTTTCCCCACACTCAAGACGATTTCGAATTATGAACACGGCTTGAGTGTGGGGGTCTGGTACCGCTACCGGGATTTGAACCCGGGTTTTCAGGATGAAAACCTGATGTCCTGGACCAGGCTAGACGATAGCGGCAGGAAAATCATTGCCGATTGTAACATGGCCTCCGCCAGGAGTCAATTATCGACAAGTATTCTGGAAATGCTATAATTAAATCAATAATCTTAACCTAGATTTATGGACAATTCATCTCTCCAAAACAACCCCCGCTATGCCGACGCTAAAAAACGCGTCAATGAAATTAGGGAATTTTATCAACACCTCTGGACCTATATCGGGATCAATGTGGTGCTGTTTCTGATCAACCTAATCACCTCCCCTGGTGCCTGGTGGTTTTACTGGGTCACTGTTTTCTGGGGTATTGGCGTTATTATGCACGCTGTCACTACTTTCGGCACAAATCGCTTCATGAGCAAAGACTGGGAAGAACGAAAAATCAAAGAAATGCTCGATAAAGAAAAAAAGTAGATCAAATCCAATCCCCTGGCCTCCGGCCGGGGGATTTTGTTTAGGCACGAATTAATAATCATTCCAACCATAAAATATTACTGTTTTTGATATATTCACCCGACAATCAGGCCAGTGCGACCCTACCATCACAGCCACAATAAAGGCTCTATTAAGCACCACCAACCTTGAAGCGCAAATGTGTTAGTTTTTTTTGACAAAAACTGGTGTTTTTACTTGCATTAGTAATAATTTTTTGCTAATTTGGGCTAAAATTCACTAAATTTATATCCTGCCATGACTAATTTTATTACTAAAGATGGCTTCACCAAATTACAGGCCCAACTGGAATACTTAAAGAAAGTTAAGCGTTATGCCGTAGCCGAAGCGATCGAAGACGCCCGGGAAGTTTCCGGTGAGCTTAATGATAATCCCGAAATGGAAATAGCTCGGCGCGCCCAAGACGAAGTCGAGCAAGAAATTGCCGAGCTGGAATCATCCCTAGACAACGCTCAGGTAATCACCAAAGCCCCGGGATCAATGAAGGCGGTTCGGGTCGGCTCAGTCGTCAAGGTACGCTCCCCCGATGGCGAATGGCAGTTTACCATTGTTGGCTCACGCGAAGCCGATCCAAAACTGGGCAGAATTTCTCATATTTCCCCCATCGGACAGGCTTTACTTAATCGCCAGATCGGAGAAAAAGTAAAAGTGAAATTGCCAGACGGCCAGGCCGAATACGAAATCTGCGCCGTCCAGTAAATATAAATCGAGCCGCGGCGGCTTCATGCCGCGCGGCGAGAACTAAGGAAAGGGGAGGCAGCCCCGCCTAGCGGGGCGTCGGAAGGGGAAAACCCTTCTGGGGTTTTCCCCTCCGAGTAATTTGAGTTTAGACGGATCTTCACAATCCGTTTTTAAACCCCGCCGTCCTCGGCCGTAAAACGCCGGGCGAGGCGGGGTTTTTGAGTTGATGATCTATATAAAAAGAGCTTGTGGAAACACAAGCTCTTGTCTTATTTCTTGATTTTCTTTCAGAGCGTGAAGGCGATTGATCCGGCCAGCCCCCATTCCCTGGCTCCAATGGCAGCAATGTTACCCGGTCCGGAATAACCATACCAGTAATTCAGTTTGAATTTGAGGTATTGGTTAGGCAGAATTAAGCATCCTGCCGTCCAGCGATCTCGGCTCTGGAGGGAAATATCTTGGCCAAAATCGGTTTCCAGCATATCGTACTGCACAAGCAGTTTCAATTTCTTTCCAACTTGCTGGGACATGATACAGTAAGCCGACCAGGGCTCAGTCTGGATTTCTGGCCCTTCATAGACCAGTCGATATTCAGTTCCGGTCACGTAGCCGCCGGCCAGTCGCCAGCCGATTCGATCGACTCCGACATCAAACATTCCGCCCACCCGGAAATAATTCGGATAATGCTCGGCCGCCGGGCTATCTCCTTCGCCATTGAGATCAGCATATCCGAAGACGCAAAATTCCGAACCGCTCCAACTCCCCTGGCGCACTTGATAGCCAAGGCGTCCCTGTATTTGCGTGCTTCCTTCATTATCACCATTCAACACCGCTACCGCGTACTTTGTGCCCGGACCCAAATTGTCGATCATCAGACCCAGTCCCGGAACCGTATGATACCAGTCGGCAAAAGGATACTGATAAGTGAGTAAGTCCGGGGGCGGCGGGGTAAGGTAAGCAGCCGGAGAATCAAACTTTCCGATATGCACTCGCAGTTGCGGATAGCGATCCCAGGTCAGCCAGGCCTGATTCAGGTGCATCTCTTCTCCGCCGTCACCGTCCACTCTCAGCTCCAGGCGATAATCGGGAATCACATGACCGGCGATTTTGAGACGTAAATAATTGAATTCAAACCGGCCACTGGAGTTTTCCCAATAGACCGGGCCGCGAAATCCGCCGACCGCATCCCCATTGATGAAAATGTAACCGGCCTCGAAGTACCCGCCGAGTTGGAAATCATTCCACCCCAGATCAACTTGCCCCTGCGTTACAGACACAAATACTAAAATAAACAACACAGTTATTATCCTTTTCATTATTTCCTCCTTTATGAAAAGGTTTGGAGCGACCGATGACCATATCAAAAAAATTTATTTTTGTCAACTGACCATAATCCCTGATCGAAAAAAATCAGTTTCATATATAAATAAAGGCCGCCAACAAATAAATTGCTGGCGGCTAGTTTTTCTGATTTAATTATTTCGTCAGCGGACAAAATAATTTATTTACCAGAGAAACAAGATCAGTACTCCAGCCACAATTCCACTCCATCAAACCAAACTGTTTCGCTTGATTCTCCGAGCAAGAAAGTCAGGCGAGTATTTTCAGCCAGTGTCATTGTAGCGGTGAAAGGAAATTCGAAGTATTGCCATTGGTCGTCCAGAGCGACTTCGGTCCATAGACCCAGATTGTTCCAGGGCGCGTCATTTTGCATCACCGTGATATAGATTTGGCGGACGTCATTGCTTCTGGCCCAGAAAGACAAACGATAGTCTTGTCCGGCAATCAATGGGAAATCGGTCTGTTTCAATTGGACTTGATAGTACTCATCTGACGGAGCATCCTGCGTGATCTTCGCGGAAACTTGTTCATGCTGAGCGGAAGTGTCATCAAGCCAGAAATGCCCGTAGCCGAGATGGTCTTCCAGTTGCCAGGGTATTGTACCGATTTCAAAACTACCGTTTTGGATCAGATTTCTGGCCAATTGTCCGTGGTGATAAGGCAGTAACAGATTTTGGAGCGTCGGCATTGACGGTGTTTGAATCAGAATTCCATTGGACGCCAAGCCGGGAGCGGTGACAAAACCCTGCGGATCCTGCAGAGACACTCTGGCATAAAGATGCTGCCCGGGCACGCCGCTGAAATACCACTGGTGCTTGGTAGTGTTGATCCAGCCGGACCAGAAAATATTCTCGAAAGTGGCATCAGTAGCTACTTGGCAGTAAGTGTTGTTTATCCCGGGATAGGTATCAAAAGTAAACTTCACCAATCGATCCGGCGATACTTCGCCCTCATCGGAAGTCCAGCTTTCAGAACCGACCAAGATCCCGTCACTGGGAACTCCCCACTCACCATAACCGTTTTCACAACCGCGGACTCGGGCGTAGTATATCTCGTCAACGGTTCCACTGAAGGTGTAATTATCGGCGGAAACCATTCGATCGTCGACGATATTCGTGAAAGCGGTATCGGTGGCGATTTGTAACTGTACCCCGGCTAGTCCCGTCGGATAATCCCAGGAAAACGCGATCTCTTGATTGGCGGAATAGTCGCCGTTATCGTAAGTCGGACTGATGAAACCGATCGTAATCCCATCCGAAGGCTGACCATAGTTGCCCCAGTGACCTCCTTCCTCGAAACGCACGCGACCGTAATAAATTTCGCCGATATTTCCTTGAAGTAGTTGCCAACCGCATACGCCCAGATCACTTTCCCAGAAAATATTCGTGAAACCAGAATCGCGCGCGACTTGCATATGAGCCAATTGAGCGCCGGCGATCGCTTCAAAGTAGATGATAAAGCTGGGATCAACCGAGACCTGTCCCTCATCGGAAGAAATAGGTGTTCGCCCGATAGTCAGGCCGTTGGTCGACGCCCCATAACCATTCCAATGCCAGCCTTCGTCCAGCACCTTAGCTCGGGCATAATACGTGACGCCATACTGGCCGGAGATGGCTTTGTCGGTACCGCTTCCTTCACCTTCCCAATAAATGGAACCGGGAGAAAAAAGCGGATCAGTGGCAACTTGGAAATAGGTAGAAACCATACCGGGCACATAATCCACCCAAATGTGGAAAACCGGATCAACCGACATATCGCCTTCATCCAGACACGGAAATGTCATTCCGATAGTGATGCCGTCCGAAGGAGAACCATATCCGCCCCACTGTCCCCCGCTCTCACGCAGTTTGACCCGAGCAAAGTAGGTTTGGCTGTCCGACCCGCTATAGGCCCAATCGCCACTGGCGGGTAAATCACTTTCCCAAACGATTTGAGAGAAATCAGACGCGGTTGCCACCTGCAAATGAACTTGATCCATATTGGCCGGAACATCGTAAGAAAAGTGAACGACCGGATCGTTGGAAAACACTCCCTCGTCACGACACGGAACGCCGCATCCAACCACGATACCGTCATTACTCGCCCCATAAGCGCTTAACACGCCGTTTGCTCCCTGGCAACGCACTCGGCCATAATAGGTTCGGCCCGGCTGGCCCACATAGGGTTTGTCGCCGCTGGTATTATCGACCCAGCCTTCCCATTCCACTTCGGAAAAATCAGGGTCGGTGGCTACTTGGAGATAGAAATCACGGCTACCATCCGGCACCGGCCAGAAAAAGTGGAAAGTCGGGTCGCAAGAATACTGACCCTCATCTACAACCGAGACAGTCTCCGGGATATAAAGATTGTCGGCATCCAACACTTGGCCATTGGAGGCATAAACGCGAACCTGATTGTTTTGATCGAGCATGTAATAGCCATCGTCGAAGTTTTGGCGCAGACCTCGATCATTGGTGGCTTGGAACGGATCGGAAAATGGCGCGCCGATAAACTGGCCGCTTTGTCCCGGACACCAACGCGCCATGTACTCGGCGAAATTTCGGCCGCGCAGAACATAAGCCATACTGCCGGAAATTCGATTGTAAGTGATGGCGCAATCGCCGTGGCTGCCCGCCGTGAAAAACTGGATTTCCATGTTGCCCCAACGCCGGACCCCAGCTCCGCCTCCGAACATATTCGTCGCCTGGCCAAAAACCGTACCGGCACCGTGGTTATTATAGTAGTCCAGAAATGAGTGGGTGTGTCCCTCGGATCCATATCCCGGTGAAGCCGAACCAATATCGGAATAATAAGTCGCCCGGGCATGACTGTTTTGCCAAACCAAGTAGCCAAAGAGGAAATCTTGTCGAGCCGTTCCTTGGTAAGCGTACTCGTCCGTCAGAGCCTGACCCAGAGGCGATCGTGGTCCGCCCGCTCCCAGAGTTCTCCAGTATCCCCAAAATCCGGAACGTACCACCACCGCTCGATGCGCGCCACCCAGTGAATCGTAGACAATCGCGCACGGCCCGAAGGCTCCGCCGTTATAATCCTGGACATAGCAATTCATCTCTTCTGTTTGTGGTTCATAATCATAGTACCAATGAATGTCGTTGAGCGGCTCGCCCAAGTAATCTTGCCCGCCTTGGCGATCATAAGCATCGGCAAAGATTTGAGAATTCTGAGACAGATAGTATTCTCCGGTGACCGGAACACCGCACTCTTCAAAGTGAGAAGGAATCGAGCGCCAATTGGCATCCTGGGTCTGATAGTGCAAGTGGGGCGACCAACCGCCGGTACCGCCACACAGCCCGACGACTTGGCTGGCTTGAACGTGTTCGTTCGTGCCGACCAATCGCATTTCCAAATGGGCCAGCATACCGTAAGCATCGCTATTGTCGTAATCAATGATCACCACATTTCCCAGGACGCCGTGCCAGTCGGAATAAACAATCGTCCCGGCCGCCGGCGCACACACCGGTTTCCCCTCATCGTCAGTCCCCGAACCCCAGTTAAAATCCCAACCGTGGGCGTAACTGCCGTAATGGGTCGGACCCTGATTGTTTCCCTGCGCGCACCACCATTCCTCACCTTCGAAAAAAGGCAAGTGGAGCGGTGGCGGATCGGCCGATACCGGTTTCAGGACCAGAAGCAGAACCAACAGCACCAACACTTTTCTCAACTTTTTCACCTCGCACCTCCTCTGCCCCGACATTTTTATTGCCGGGATTTTTGTTATGACGTCGTGGTGACATCATGTTTTTTGTAAACAAAAAACACCTTGAGGGTTTTGTTAAGAAAGTATTATTTCTAATGGAAATTACTACCAACCTTTAAAGTGTTTTTTGTTCTCCTATAAATTGTTAAGGTACAACTTTTACTATTTTATTATTAATATTTTGCTAGATCAGCCGGAGGGAATTAATCAAATCCCGAACCTTTGATGCCGCCGATGAATCATTGGCCGAAACTTCCGCCGAAATTAAACCGCACCGGTCAGAATCCCGCGTGGCCGCGATCTCGTCATTATGCAGATCAAATCCCCAACTGGCCGCGATCAAATCTTTTTCCATGCCCATGGCTCGATCACCGGGAACCTCGTAGCGATAAATCTTAGCATCACTGCCGGTAATTTTTCTCTCCGATCGCGTCGCTTTTGTCCAGGTCCATAATTCGAAACCCACTTCCGGCGCTGGTGTTCTGACTGTCGCAAACTCTTGACCCTGCGCATCGGTAATTACCGCCCGATCCCAGCCGCCGTCCGGTAAACGGCTATTTCTAGTTTCTTCAACCGTCACCGTATATCCGGCGGGAACTGTAATTTTGTAATTGTAATTAGTATTAGTGAAAACATTTTTATCCAGAATAGCCTCATGACTGGTTATCACAGATTCCTCGGCCTTTTCCCCGGTCGTAACTGTCGTCGTAACCTCCGGTTCTGAAGTTGAGGAATTATCAATACCATTTACCATCGAGCCTTGATTGGTGCAGGCCCCAAAAGTAGTCGCGACCACCGCCGCTACTATCAAACCCGCTATCATGTAAAAAATTTTCATTTGTTTTCTCCTAACCACTTATATCTTACTTCTTAAATCTTATTATTTGCTATCTCAATCCCCGCAATAACTCGCTCAGGCGAATGCCGCCAACCCTCCAGAAAGCAACATCACCTGAAAAAGTTTATTGAGCTATTGGGGGAATCGAGACAACAATTTTTTTAATGAGCAGATTTATTCGGAGTGGATAATCACCGCGCTGATTTTGATGTGTTTTATCCACAGTTTGACCGACGGCGCGATCAGGGCGACGGCTCACTCGGGGAAAAATTGGCCGCGGCGCCTACGCTATTTTTTGATTTTCAATTTGCTCGGCGGAGAAAAAGCGACGGCTCTTTTTTGAAAATTCATTTTTGCCTATTTATATTATAGCAAAGCCAAAAAACGGGTCAAGATTTTTTCGGTAAAAAATACAAAAAGCGTAAAATTAAATTTAATTTTACGCTTTTTAAAATATATCGGACTGAAAATTTATCTCGCCTGAGTAATTTCACTCAGCACCCAATCCCATTCGCCGCTTGTGACCACCGCATTGCAGTATTGGCATTGGCCGGTCGCGGAAAGTTGCAGCGCCGCTCCGCAGTTGGGACAGACATTCGCCTTCACGCTTTTCTTGGCGTTTGTCTTGGCCGTTACCTTGCGCAGGAAAGTCCAGTATTCCGTAAAGTGCTGGGGCGTCTTACTGCCTCGCATAAATTTTCCGTTGCGATCAACCGTGTAATCAGCCGCACTGGCATCCATTTGCAAAGTTATGTAGTCGTAAGCGTTATCGGTTCGAATATTGGTGATATTCATGTGACCGAGTACCATGTTTTCTAAAATATTCTTTTCGCCGCGCGATTGAATATCGCTGATCTGGGTGGCATAACGTTGCATCAACGGATCGGACATGAATGGCCGGCCGATTTGGAGATTCTGGCTCTCCCAAGCTTCTTGAACTTTATAGAAAGCGTTTTGGGCATAATCCTTAAAAGCCTGTTCGTTGAACGCTGGATCTTTTTGTTGCAGGCGCGCCAGCTCGGCCTGGACATTGGCCAGGGGCAAAATCGGCACCGCCGTTCCGCCGCCAGATCCGAGATTAATCGGAATTCCCCCGACATAAAAGGTCGGGCCCTGCCCTGATCCTGCCGAAGGGCCGCCGCGTTTCGCTCGCTTCGCCGCCGAGACAATTACCACAATGATTACGATCAATATGATAAACCCAACCACCCCGGTCCAGCCGAAAGATCCGCTACCGCCGGAATAACTGCCGGTGGAAGAACTGGAGGAATCAAAGTCAGTACTGCCGGATGAAAATCCGCCGCCGGAAGAAGGCACATAATCCTGTCCGCCGCCCGCGCGAGCACCGACTTGTTGAGCAATTAAGCTGCCGGTCAAAACAACCGCTAAACAAGCAACGACCAAGATGGCAAATAGATATTTATTCTTCATATTTCGTCCTCTTTATTTGTTACCTGTTAGTTGATTACTGTTTCGCCCCGCACAGCGGACAAAACTGGCTCCCTGGTGCCATCGGTTTCTTGCAAGCGACGCAAATTGCGCCGGCAGTAGGAGTAACCGGTTGTTGTGGCGCTGGCTGATTTTGCTGCATACCTTGGGCCATCATACTGCCTAAACCAACACCGGCGCCCAAACCAACACCGGCGCCAACCGCGCCACCGGCTCCGCCGCCTTCATTGGAAGCGGCCTTATTGAGCGCGGCTAACTGCTCGGCGGTTTGATAATTACGCATCGCAGTTTGATCGACTCCGCCCAAAGCACCGATTGCTTGCGCTTTGGCTTGCGAATCGGCAATTGTATTGACCCGAGCCTGAGTCGCCTCATCAAAATCGGTACTTTCGATCCGGAAGTCTTTCATGGTAAAACCAAACGCGCCAAACTCGCTGGAAATTTTAGCACTGATTTCTTTCGTCAATTCATCTCGTTTGGAATCGATTTCGGTAAAAGCATATTTAGCCGTAGCCAGAGCGTCGGTAATCGGAGTATGAATACGGCCGTTAATCACTTCCTTGAATTCGGTGGTCGTCATTTGATCGCGATCGCCGACAAATTCGGTAAAGAATTTCATCGGGTCGGTAATCTTCAAAGTATAATTACCGAAAGCGCGCATGCCAACCGGAAATTTATAAATCGGATCGGCATATTTGAGCGGCGCTTTTGTCCCCCATTTGATATTGGGAATATCGTTCAGATTGAAATAGAAAATTTTTCCTTTATGCTTGGATTCAAAACCGCGAAAGATCGAAAGCATGGAAGTCAACAGAGGAATATTAGCGGTTTTGATGTCGGTTCGACCGGGCTTGTCCCAAATACCTTGGGGCACGCCTTCGTTCACGAAAAGCAAAGCTTGCCCCGGGCCGATAATAACCGAGGTATGCGTCTGTAGAATCTGATCCGGATCCGGAAAACGCCAGGCCAAAATATCCGGCGACTGTGTAGTCCAGGTTATATTTTGTAGTAGTTCTCCCATGGTTTTGATTTTAGTTAATTTTAATAAAAAACTATTGTTCGTCCTCTGTAGTATACCAAGTCAAAATTCAAAGGTCAAAAGCCTAAAATTTGATTATTTAACTTTTGACTTTTTATTTTTGACCTTTGACTTAAAAAGAAAAACCCCCACACACCTGGCGGTGCTGGGAGCCTTTCTTGCACTGGCTTTACCCAAGGAGCAAAGCCAGTCGAAATGACTTAGAAACCGTAAGTAAAATTAATGGCGCTAACCATGACTAATCCCACGCAATACGCGCCAAACGCCAGGAAGCTGTAGAAATACATCTTTTCCATAGTGTTTTTGTTTTACCTTATCTCCCCATCCTAGAGACAAAGTTGTTAAGACGTCTCTTTTTACCCACAAACCGATTGGCATCGGCCAAATAGGCTCTATCAGCTTTTTAGGCTAATAAATACAAAACGGGCTGTTCACCCGTTTTGATAATATAAGTATAGCAGATATTTTTTGGCTTGTCAATCATTATCGACCGACCATCTTATTGACTTTTTCAGAGTTTCCGGATAGAATCCGTTGACTGGCTGGGGCAAAGAAGTTCATCAAGGAGGTCTGATTATGTTAAATTGGTACTTTTTTCACGATCTGGACTTTACGTCCGGATTCCACGGTTGTTTGATCAAAGAGGCTTGCAATCTCGTTGACGCGTCGGTACAACTTTTGGCCGAGCATCCCGACTGGTCGACGCGGAAATTCAACGTTGCCTATGGTCCGGTAGGAACGGCGCGAATCAGCACCGTTCAAAATTTTGCCATGAATGTTGAACCGAAAAAAATAATTGAAAATTCGCAGAACAAAAGTATCTAAACAGCAAACCTTACCCCCTGCCATTCACTCCACAAGTCCCCTGCCCGCGCAGAGGACTTTTTTTATACTCTTCTTTCTTAAATCTTATATCTTATCTCTTGCTATGCAGTCGTTGTTTTTTCTTTTCCTTTCTTTTTCGCTTTACCCTTTTCAAAGACAAATTCATTGCCAGTAATATCCACTTTGACGGTGTCACCACTGCGATACTTTCCCTCCAGTAGCAACAACGATAAAGGATTTTCTATTTTCTTTTGGATTAAGCGTTTAAGCGGGCGGGCACCAAAGAGAGGGTCAAAACCTTCCTCGGCGATTTTTTCCTTGACCCGGTCGCTCAAATCCAACTTTATCCCCTGGCCATGCAACAAGCGCTGGACATCGGCCACCAAAAGATCCACTATTTTTTTGATATCGGCTTTGGAAAGGGCTTCAAAAATAATCACCTCATCCACGCGATTGAGAAATTCCGGGCGGAAAGTCTTTTTCAAATCTTCCATCAACTCGGCGCGTAATTCATCTTTGGATAAAACTTTTCCTTTCGTCCCGTCTTCGAAGCCGATTTTCTTGCCGGTCGCGTCTTGAATTTTTTGCGAGCCGATATTGCTAGTGGCGATGATGATTGTGTTTTTGAAATCAACCGTGCGTCCTTTGGCATCAGTCAGCCGGCCGTCATCCAAAACTTGCAGCAAAATATTAAAAACATCCGGATGGGCTTTCTCGATTTCATCAAGCAAAATCACGCTATACGGCTTACGGCGAACTTTTTCCGTCAATTGACCCCCTTCTTCGTGCCCCACGTAGCCGGGCGGCGAACCGGTCAGTTTCGCCACGGAATGTGATTCCATATATTCCGACATGTCGATTCGGACTATCGCTTCTTCACTGCCGAAAACCTGTTCGGCCAGCGCCTTAGCCAGTTCGGTTTTGCCGACTCCCGTCGGGCCGAGGAAAATAAACGAACCGATCGGCCGGGCCGGGTCTTTCAGTCCCGCGCGCCCGCGCCGCACCGCTTCCGCCACCGCCCGCACCGCCTCGTGCTGCCCGATCACCCGTTGGTGCAAACGATCTTCCAGTTTCAATAATTTTTCGACTTCTTCTTCCGCCAATTGCGAGACCGGAATCCCTGTCCATTCCGAAACAAGCTTTTCAATGTCGCCCGCCAGCACCGTGGGCTGGCCCGTGGCCTGATCCTTACGCCAGGTGATATCCAGTTCCCGCTGTCGATCCTGCATTTTTTTGATACTTTTAGTCAATTCCACAACTTTTTTCCGATTGCGCTGAGCCGCTTGGCGCTCTTTCTCGGCGTTGCTGATTTCCTTTTCCAGTTTTTTTAGCTCCGCTGGGGCTTCCAGTGATTGAATCCTGATTTTTGAGGCCGCTTCGTCAATCAAGTCAATCGCCTTATCCGGTAAAAATCGATCCTTGATATAGCGCGCGGAAAGTGAAGCCGCGGCTACAATCGATTCATCGGAAATGGTTGTCTTGTGGTGCGCTTCGTATTTGTCGCGCAGTCCCCGCAAGATGGAAATAGTATCGTTGACCGTCGGCTCATCAACCAGCACCGGCTGAAAGCGTCGCTCAAACGCCGCATCTTTTTCAATATATTTTTTGTATTCGTTTAGGGTTGTCGCACCGATGGCCTGTAATTGTCCACGCGCCAAGGCCGGCTTGAGGATATTAGAGGCATCAATCGCTCCTTCCGATCCGCCCGCCCCGACAATAGTATGTAATTCATCGATAAATAAAATAATCTTGCCCTGGGCAGCTTCTATTTCTTCCAGTGATTTCTTGAGCCGTTTTTCAAATTCACCGCGATATTTGGTCCCGGCCACCATGCCGGAAATATCCAACGCAACCACCCTTTTGTCTTTAAGTGTTTCCGGAACACTATTGGTAATAATCCGCTGAGCCAAACCTTCGGCAATCGCCGTTTTGCCAACCCCGGGCTCACCGATCAAGACAGGATTGTTTTTCGTCCGCCGGGACAAGACCTGAATCACCCGCGCGACCTCTTTTTCGCGCCCGATCACCGGATCAAGCTTTCCTTCTTTGGCCATATCCGTCAGATCCCGGCTATATTTATCCAGGGTCGGTGTTTGACTAGCGACCTTTTGTCCCGCTACTTCTTTCTTGCCAAAACCAACCGCCCCGGCCACGGCTTTGCGCGCTTTGTCCATCGTGACCCCGTATTTTTGCAAAATCTGAGCGGCCATCCCTTCTTCTTCGGCCAGTAAGCCCATCAAGATATGCTCGGAACCAATATACTGATGACCCATCTCGCGCGAAATACGAAATGCCAGCTCAAAAACTTTTTTGGCCCGCGGAGTAAAATCCACCATCGGCGCTTTTTCTTCTTCCGATTCTTCTTCCTCCGCCCGAGGAGTTTGGGGCATATTTTCTTCCAAATAACCCTGTAATTCAGCGGTTTTAATACCCAATTTGGCCAGTAGTTTCTGGCCCATTTCTTCATCTTCGCTTATTCCCCACAATAAATGCTCCGTATCCACCGTATTGGCTCCCATTTCATGAGCTTTCTGCGCCGCGCTGGAAACAACCTTTTTAGCGCGTTCGGAAAAATAATCCACCAAATTTATTTCCTGCCGAGGACGATAACTCTGGCCGAGCGAATCGCCGAAAAAAGGATCGCCGCCGGTTTGTCCGCCGAAAAAATTATCAAACAGCGAGCGGGCGCCGCCCCCGAAAACATTGCGCTCCTGGGCGCAGGTATAACATAAATTAACCTCGCTGGGACGGCCGTTACGAGTTTGTCTTATTTTGACGGTCGCGGGTCGAGACCCGCAAGATTGGCATAACATAAAAAACAAGAATTAAGATATAAGATGTAAGATATAAGAAAGTTGTTTCAGTCTTAAATCTTATATCTTACTTCTTATTTCTTATTAGCACTCAATGAGCACGAGTGCTAATTCCAATATATGGTGTTCTTTTCTTTTTGTCAAATAAACAAACCGGTTGACTCCAGTCCTGCTTTAGATAATAATACCATGTTGGGAAAAACATCTTTTCCCCTGAAAGGAGGCATATATGGAAGACTCTATCCGATTAAGCTTGCCGGATTGCTTGGCTATTTGCGAGCGATTAAAACAGCTTTATTCCCAAGCAACGGTCATCCGACAACCGAGCGGCCGAGATATCGATTTTCTGATAAAAATCTGGGTCGGTTTAAGAGCCGAACTGGGTCTGGAAGAAGAAAAAGTAGATTCTCATGACGGCCACAATTACATGGCAAAGCTGGAACTGATCCGCGAAGACTGGTATAAGCACCGAGAAGAGGAAACTTCACTGATACTGCGGCGATATATCCTGATTCACTATTCTGAGAAAGATGACAAAATAGAACTGATAGCCAATCTCCTACTGGATCATCTTAGGGAGCTCGTCGGGAAAATCACCAAATTACAACTGGGACCGGATTGGACTTGATCCGTTCAAGGAAATCGCCAAACAGCAGCAGTGGTTGAAAACGGCAGGGAGACCATCTTCGTATCGCATTCTCAATCAACAGGCACCCTGCGGCGCCTGTTTTTATTTTTGCAGACAAAAAAAGGGATGGAACATAGTTCCACCCCAGACAGGCGCACTCATTTTAGGACTCAACGACCTAAGTTTTTTCCACCAAACGGATCCGGAATATAACTCGACCGGCTTCGATTTCCCAGGCATCGGATTTCAGGTCGAAATCCGGCAGGCGAACGGATAGAGCTTGAGAAATTCCGGCAGACACCAGACCGTGATAATACGGCCAGCACTTCCGGTAAATCAGCTCGTCGGGAATCAGTCGGATGACAATTACCGTTTGACCAGCCAATAGCTTTTGGGAAAGCAGACGCTTCCAAACGTAATCCAGATCAATCTTCGCCGGTATGCACTGTAAATCGAAATTGATAATATTCACACCTTCCCTCCCTTCTCGTTAATCTGACAAGTGAAAATATAGCGCCCTATCTCAGTCGACAAATCGGCTTTGGCCAGAAAAAAATCTCCTAAAAGAAAAATCCAGAGGCTCAATTCGATGAATATTTCTTGCCGGACCAAAGCCTTCACATAATCCTGTGTCGGAACGTTATTATAGAATCTCTCATCGTAGTTTTCGAGAGAAATCCGTAATTGATCGCCCGACTTGATTGCCAGCCCCGATAACGATTCCAAAGTTTCTCGACCGCTTAACAGCCCCGGCGGGCAATCAAACTCTAATACCCAAACTTGGTATGATTGAACCGAAAGCATCACTCCCTCCTTTGGAAAAGTACATATATTTCTACTATAGCTAATAAGAAAAAGCAAGGGCGGACCAGACTCCTATGGCTTTACTGATCAAGCAAAATAGTACAAAAAAGCGGGAGCAATCGACTCCCGCTTCTCTATCTTGATTAGAGTTATTTACATCCCGGCTTTGACCTGGATCTTTCGCGCCTTAGCTTTGCGTGATTTAGGCAATTTAACCGTCAAAACACCGTCTTTTAAAGTCGCCTCAATTTTATCCGCCTCCACTTCCATCGGTAGAATAACTGACCGAGAAAAAGCGCCCCAGTAGCATTCCTGGTAGAAATAGTCATCTTCTTTAACGGTTTCTTCCTTACGACGCTCGCCTTTGATCGTCAACATGTCATTATTGATGGAAATGTCGAGGTCTTCTGGCCTGACTCCAGCAATTGTAGACTTGATTACAATATTATCCGCGTCTTGGAATACATCCAAAGTCAGCTGTCCCTCGGTTTCGTCCTGGCTTTCAAGCCAATCTTCTTTTTTTTCGGACGAGGACGCTACAGCTTTCGGAATGATTTTCTTTTCTTCGGTCATAGTTTTTTCATCCTTTGTTTTTTTACCAAACATAAATTTGATTCAATTAACAAGTAACATGTAACAAATGACCTCCCGGAAAGTGTCTTTCTGTTTTGTTATCTGTTACTTGTTACCTGATCTTATTCGCTACTATTATACACTCTCTTTCCCGCGCCTTCAACGGGCTAAGACTGTGGATTAGTCGCGAAGAACACGCCTCAAACCTCCACCCGGCGCATTTTCTTGATGCCGATGGCCAGAATAACGTAAACAACCGCCAACAAAATTATAATTAAGGGGATGGTCAGTTCGGAATCAAGCGTGATCACAAAATTGTACAGACCGTGAACAAAAATAGCACACAATAATCCAGCCGCTATTAACCAGCCCTGTTGCCGCGGTTTGAATTTTGCCAAACCCAGGAAATAGCCCATTAATCCGGAAGCGGTGGCGTGCAGCAAAGTAGCGGTGATCGCCCGGGCTAGCACGACATTCTCACCGGACCCAATCGCCGCTAAGACGTTTTCCAGGGTGGCAAAACCAAGTCCGGCGGCGATGCCATAAATCACTCCGTCGATTTTTTCATCAAAAACAGGCTCGTTGAAAACCGTTCGCCGAACAATCAAAAATTTCAGAATCTCTTCCACCGGCGCCACCACGGCAAAAGTCGAGATACAAATATAAGCCAGCGAAGCCACATCCAAATAATTCTGAAGCAGTGAATCGGCCAGGAGTTCAATCACGATCGCCGGAATAGTGGCCAGCATGCCCCAGACAAATACTTTCAGTACCCATTTCAAAGGCTCGGGATGTAAATCTTTTTTATAATAAAACCAGAGCCAGAATAGTCCCGGGAGAAAACCGATGAAGATATACCAAATTATATTGATGAAAGACATGCCAACCGAGTCAAAAGTAAAAAGTAAAAAGTCAAAAGTGCGATTACCGATACTTCTGACTTTTGATTTTTGACCTTTGACTTATTTAAGCACTTTTCTCACTTTTGCCACCACTTCATTGGGCGTGAAATTGGCTTTGACCAAATAATCCGCCGCGCCCAATTCCACCCCTTTCTTGATATCGCTTTCCTGGCTTAGATTTGTCAGTAAAATGACCGGAATAGCCTTAGTCGCCGGATCATTTTTCAGGGAGCGGAGCACTTGAAAGCCGTCCAACTCGGGCATGACGATATCAAGAAGAATGATAATCGGTTTTTCCTGTTTAACCAATTCCAGGGCATCAATCCCGTTTTCCGCCTTGAGCACTTCGAAACCTTCCATCTTAAACTTGGTCTCATACATTTCGATTAGATCTCGATCATCTTCAACGAGCAAAACTTTTTTAGAGGTAGACATGGGTTTTTATCTTTAGTCTTTAGTCTTTGGTCTTTAGAAACCGAAAGCTCGCGCTAAAGACAAAAGATCAACGACTAGCGACTATTATATCACGCATACGGTACCGTGAACCAGAAAGTGCTCCCCCGCCCGACACCGTCACTCCGGACACCGACAGTTCCGCCATGCATCTCGATCAATTGTTTGACGACATAAAGCCCCAGACCGGAACCGGAAGTATAGGCTTTATAAACATCGTGCCCGCGAGAAAATTTCTTGAACAAACGAGGGATATCGGACGGATCAATACCGATCCCAGTGTCGACCACGCGAACTTCCAGCATTGCCGATTTCGGCTGTAAGGAGATTGTGACATTCCCGTGAGGCGTATATTTGACGGCATTATCAACCAGATTGTTCAGAACCTCATGGATGATTTTATCATCGACCTTGACCGGCCGGCTCGGGCGGCCCGGAGATTTAAAAACAAGACTGATTTGACGCGCCCGCGCTTCCGGACCGATCTCGCCCAGGACATCATTGATCACCGACTCCAATTGCAGCGGCCGTGGATGAAACTGAATATGACCGCTTTCAATCCGCGAGATATTCAACATATTGTTGACCAAAGCGATCAAACGCTCATTACTGTTATAAACCCGGGTCAACACTTTTCCCACCGGATCGGAAACAGCCCCATAATCGCCATCCACCACCATCGAAAGATAACCCTTGATTGCGCTTAACGGCGTCCTTAATTGATGCGAAGCGATGGAAATAAATTCCGATTTGGCTTGATCTAATTTGGTCAGTTTGGCATTGGCTTCTTCCAGTTTTTCCCGTAATTGTATTTCCCGGGAGACGCTCCGAATCAAGGAATATCCGAAAAACAGGAAAATCGCCAGGATGACAATTTTGATAATCTGCACCGGAAATTCATTCGGCAGAACAACAGCATCCAAGAACAAAAATACGGCAATAATAACCACCAACAAGGCAGTCAAAACTATGCGGATGCCAAACAAATTGCGCCTGACAATAGCATAGGCCGTAAATCCGAGAAGAAAGATGATTGAATAATTTCCGACCTGGTAGTACTGGATCTGGCCTTGAAACAACGGCAGAATGACGTTAAAAACGACATTAAAAGCGACCATAATTGCCAAGCCGATCAAAAAATAGGAAAGCTTGGTTTTTTCCTGCGAAGGCAGAGTCAAATATTTCTTGATAAAATTTACCAGAAATAAAAGTGCCAGAATAATCACCGACCCGTAAAACAAATTTCCCAGCGGGCCGAAGACCGGTCCCGTTCCCCAATCTTCAATATAAACACCGGCGATCAGAAGATCGGAAAATAGAGAAAGAGAAAACATTGAACACCCCAATATCACCGCCACCACATTAGCGACTCCCAGATATTTAGTCCGGGGAGATTCGATCGGAAAATAAACGGAAAAAAGATACATCCCGACTAATGAGGCCGAAATCGAAGCAAAGGAAAGCCGGATCAACCACAGGATAGTATTGGCATCCGTGAAAACGTCGGATAAATAAGCGAATGATATCCAGCCAATAAACGCCAAAGTCAAAACCAGAAAAATTTTATTTACCAAAGACTTTTTGTTGGCAAAATATACCCAAAAACCCAGCACCAGACTCAGTAGGCTGATCAAAATCACAAACAAACGATTGATTAAATCAAGTGTTTCCATATATATAATATCCCATCATAACAAAAACCGACCAAAGAATGAATTCGCCGTCAATCAAGACGTTGTAAGTAAATGAATTGGGTTTTTCCTGCCGGACTCTTTTCAAGTAATAAAAAGCGTAAGGGACGGTAAATAGCAGGATGAGAGAGGCCGGGGGCAGAATCTTAAAGCAAACACCGAGAACGACCGGCAAAATAGAGACAATCGTCACCGCCTTCAAGAAAACTAACAGTTTTTCTTTGCCCAGAACTACCGCCAAAGTACGCAATTTTTTCCGCTGATCATCCGCCAGGTCTTTTACGTCAAAGACCGTCGTGTTGACCATCCACCTTAAAAAAACAAAGACGGTCAGCAAAATTACCGGCCAGGATAACGGCTGGTCATAATACAAAATTAAAAAAACGACCAAGGTCGACCAGCAGACAGAAACAAATATTCCTTTGAAACCAGGAACTCGGCCGGTAATTTTTTTCAGCGAGATGCTGTAGAGGAATCCGAGCGATACGGTAAAAGAACTGAAGATCAGCGCCGGAATTTTACCGAAGTATATCAAAATGGCAAAAAAGATGAGCAGGCAGAAGAAAACCGCCCAAGGAATTTTGGCATAAGACCCGTTCAAATGGCGAGTTCTTTCCGGATTGGTCAAATAATCCCCGGGGAATTCTTTATACCGATTAAATAAATAAATCGCTTGAAACGCCAGATAAATGATCAGAAAAAAACCTGGCGTAGCTTGAATCCCCAGCAAGACCGAGGCGACAAAAGCGATACTGACTCCGCCCAGCGACAGTAAATGGCCGCCATAAACAAACTCGTCCCCAATATAAATCAGATACTGTTTTATTTTTGTTTTCATTTTTTATCTGCACCGAACAAGTTGTCACCCAAATAGAAACAGGTCAAAAAAATAATGAAATTACATGAAAAGTATTACCGATTATCTTTCCGGAAGATCGTTGCTTGACCATCTGAAAACCATTGACATTATACCATATCCTACTTATTGTTAGATGAACTACTCTTATCGCTACGGGCGCAATAATAAGCCATAAAAAACCCCTCCCTGGCTCGAAATTACCTCAAGCCTGCTAAAAATACTGGTGCTTAGCAGGACCAAGGAGAAGCTTATGGACACCAAAGAAATCTATCCGATCAAGTTCGCCGAAAAGGTTAACGAGCTTTTGGTCGGCACGCTGGACTTCAATGAATTGGCAAGGCAAGCGACTCGAATAATTTTACAAGAGCTCCGGCTGACCGCCGTGACTCTTTTTCGGATTGATCACCGGGAAAAGGTACTAAAACCTTATGCTTATGCCACGACGGCCAGTCCGGGATTGATTAACAGTGTAATCCAGCAGCCTCTCACCAATTTCAAAGCGCCACTGGGAAGAATCTACGACAATTTGACTGAAAACACTCTGAATACCGGACAAATAAATACTTCCTTGTCGTTGGGTGATTTCGGGAAAAGAGACCTGGCGCGAAAATTGCAAACCCTACTGGGCACTAAATTTCATATATCGGTGTCGATCAAAACAAAAAATCGAGTCGAGGGCGTTTTGGTTTGCGCCACCAGGCAAAAAAATCTTTCCCCCGACCGTATTTCTCTACTGGAAACGGCAGCGGCCCAGCTGGGCTTGGCACTGAGCAATGTCATGGCGCATGAACAAATAATCGAGCGATATAAAACATTTTCCGACCAAAAAGAAAAAATCGCCGAAAAAAAACCAAAAATAAAATTTACCTTGCGGATACCAAAGGAACTAGAACAATATCTCTCTTTCAAAGTCGCTAATACCAAACAAAGCAAGGCCGAGTATGTACGAAAACTATTGCTCGACTTAAAACAAAGCGATACCGATTACCAGGAATTTATCAAACCATAAAAAAACCCTTCGAAATTATCGAGAGGCTGTTAACGCTTCCGCTCATTTACTGGAGCGGATTTATTTTACGATTTGATAAATTTTCAGTTTCCCCTCATTGAGAGTGACTACATTCCGGTCGATAGCCAAAATCAATGTATCGGCTGCGGATAAACCACTCGATTCGGCTTCAGCTTTGGTCTGCAATTCCCCATCAGCGACTGACTCAAAAACTGACAATTTTGGGGCGGTCGCATAAAGAAAATTTCCGGCACCAAACACTTGATTTAAAGCAACCGCCGGTGAAATTGTCTTTAAGGCTTGTGGGACAGAGACCTCCCAGACCTCAGTCTGTCCGGTACTGCCCGGATTGCCGGTAAAAACATACATATATTTTCCGGCGGGCGCCACCTCCCGGACAAAATTGTCGCGCACTCGCTGTAAAACCGAAGGCTTGGCACTTTGGGAAATATCGACCACAACCAAACCCTCATCTCCCGCCGCGATAAAGAGCCGATTATTTTTTACCGCCAGCGCCAGCGCCTGTGAAACTCCCAAATCGGTTTCACCAATTTTTTTAATTTTATCGGCGGCTAAACTATAGACTAATAATTTTCCGTCGGCGATAGCATAAGCTTTGTCGGCTACCGCCACCACCGCCACCGCCGGAACAGCCTCTTCGAACGTAACTTTGGGCGCACCGGGATTGACTAAGTCAATAAACTGTAGCTTCCCGCCGGCAACTACTGCATATCGACCGCTACTAGCCACCGTAATATCCCCGCTAAAATTAGTTCGGGGCAGTGATCCGATAACCTTGGGCCGGGAGGCATCAGCCAAGCTTATTACTTCCAGAGATTTTTCGCCATCGCTGGCGCGTAAAATATTATTACCGAAAATTGCCATGGCCTCGCTCGGTGCAGAACTTAATTCCAATTGGCCCGCCGGATAAAGAGCCGGCGCCGGCGTTGACTCTTTTGTATTAATCACCGCGCCACTGGCGGTAAAAGTATTTGCATCAACCACCGCCAAACAAGCCTCAACCGCCAATGAACTATACAAGGTTTGGCTCGTCAAATCGGCTAAGCTAATAGCTTCTAAGCGATTGTCTGATAACCAAACGACGATTTCCCGGCCTTTTTTGTCACTGATTAATTTCTTAATCGTCAAGCCATTGGGCGCGGAATAGACTTCTTGGACTTGATTATTCTTCAAATCGATAAGCTTTACTTTGTTTTCCGCGACAACCAGTACGCGCGATCCAGCCCAGGCGGCATAATTCGCTTCGCCTTGGAAAACATCAACCGGAGACGCCGACGGTTTAACCGCGACCAGACTGGCGCCATTTTGTAACAAAACCGCTCCCTCGGCCGCCTGATAAGCCGATTGGCTATCTAACAATATATTGGTCCCGGACGGTAAAACCCACTCCAGTGGCTGAGCCAAAGCCGATTTAACCGTGATTATTTTCTTGACCGTACGTCGATCAATCGCGGTTTGGGCCACTATCACTTCGTCGCCAGTGATCGCCAACGGCAACCAAGCCTGCTCGGTTGAATTATAAATAACCTGATCGCTTCCGCCAATCTTAAATAAGTGAATTTCATAATCACTTGACGCTCCGGTGACAAAACTCACCGCCGATCCGTCCGACGAGACAGTAAATTTTTCCGACAAAGCCTTATCGCTTGTCGCCACGATTTGCAAATCCCCGTTCGCGGCTAGGCGATAAATAGTAGTTTGTTTCCCTTGTTTTTGACTGAAAAATATATGCCCCGAATTGGCCACACTGATTTGCTCGACGGCCGGTTCAATTTTAAATATTGTCTCCGTTGCCCCACCGGCGGTTGACCCAATTTGCAAGACGGAACTTTCCGTGTTTTGGCTAAGTAAAACGACCTGCTCATCTTGCATGGTTATTTCGCTTGGAGTCGGCGTCGGCTGAACATCACTACCGCGCGAAACCAACAAAAACTCCAGGCTGGTGGTTTCATCAGCTTTTATCTCTATTTCCCGCTGTTCTTCTTCGAAACCATCCTGTCTCACAGTGACATTGTGACGGCCGACGCGCACGCCGCCAATTTCGACTGGTGTCACTCCTTGTTCCTGATTGTTTAGTAATAAGGTGGCGCCGGAAGGAATAGACGTAACCTGTAAATTGCCTGTTTGAACAACTTTTGTGTCCTCGAGAACTTTTTTCACCGGCTTCGGCACATACTTTTCGTAAAATCCCGGGGAAGCCGCCGCAAAAGAAACATAAGCCGCCAAAACGGCAACCGCCGCGATCGGGGCTACCGCCCAAGCCCAGCGCCGCGGTCGAGGAAGCAAAGCATTAGAACCGGCAGTAAGCAGATTACCAGATTCTTTGGTAACCGAAGCGGAAGCCGCATGATTCATCAAATCATGGGTATTCAGAAGACGTTTTCTCAGATTTTGACTGAAAGCGTCGGCAGGTTCGGACCTATATTCGACTTGCTTGATCGCGCTAACCATATGCAAAATCTCGATCTCCTCTTGGAGTAGACCGGAGGGATCAATCGGGCGGCCGCGAAAGGCCCGGTCCAGTTGATCATCAAATCTTGTTTTGGGATTTCTGATATCCATAGAGATAATTATTTCCTCGTCACGATCATCGGGTCTTTGGCCGACCCTAGGCCGTAGCCGGCCGAAGTCAATAACTTATGCCGCGCTTTTTTAATTCAATCCTTAGTTTCTTCAAGGCGCGATGAATCTTGACCGCCACGTGGGCGCGGCTCAGTCCCACCACTTGGCAAATTTCATCATTAGACTTCTCGGCAAATAATTTCATCGTCAGGACCGTCTGATCATCGTCATCCAAACTCGGCAGTATTCCTTGAATTTGTTCAAAAAATAATTTTTGACTGACAGCCACGTCCAACGCCGGCTTTTTATCCTTAATATCCGGGACACTGTCGATATCAACCTTCTGTTTACGACCGGTTTCTCGGAAATGGTCAATGATGGTATTGGACGCAATGGTATAGAGCCAGGCTCCAAAACTAACGTTTTGCCACTGGAAATCTTTCAATTTGCGCAGTGCTTTTTCAAAAGTGAGTGAAGTGATGTCCTCCGCCACCGAGACATTTCCCACTCGTTTTAGAATAAACCCATAGATCTGGTGCAGGTAAACATCGTACAAAATACCAAAAGACTCTGAGTCGGTTTTGGCTCGTTCGACTAATTCCTTCTCCGTCACCGTCTGCTCACCGAGACTGTAATGGGAGAAGACCTTCACCCCTTCGGCGGCTTCCGGCTTGGCCTGTGCCGGCCGAGTGAAAAAGCGCCTCTTGGAGATGAATTCATTGTCACCGGCTTTACCAGTCACAAGTTTGGTTGTCCCCACGCTCAGATACTGGAAAAACTATTCCAAATCCTGAGTGTGGGGACGATTACGCGAATTAAACGGCTCCGACTTGAGTTAATTACCTCGCTAGTTTAACAGATAAATGTAAAACGTAAAATGCCGAGACAGAAACTATCGCCTTGACTTCATTTTGTACTATGGAATAATAAGATCATCCCAATTTGGGAAAGGAGGATAAAATGCCAGACAGAAAAAAGGTATCGACGACTGTCGGCCAGGTTTTTTCTGAAGCGCAGGGGCGCTATCCAGAATTGACAACTAAGTGGCCACCGGAAGCCATCCGCGACTGGGAACGATTGGCCGAAATTTTGGGAGATGTTCCTTTACCGCCAGATAGAAAAGCGAAAGTGACGGAAGGAATGCTTTCGCTATTTCGAAATCTGCCGAAAAAACCCGAAGTCTTTGCTCCCCTCGCGACGACAGGTTCGCCCGGGCACCGCTGGAGGAAAAAGTAATCATCGGTAAATGTTTGGTCATCTAAACTGAACCGATAGAGGCGCCAATGGTGCCTCTTTTTATATACGGCGAGCCAGTCCGTCGATTGTATTTACCTTGCCTTGACCAAATAAACAATATAAGATATAAACGTAATTCAATCTATGCCTACTCCTCTTAAAACAACCCTACTCATAGCCTGTGGCCTCGCTATTGCGATCGGGGGGTTTTTTATTTTTTACCATTTATCGTACGCCAACAAAATATTAGCCGGAGTAAGCGCGGCTGGATTTGATGTTTCCGGGCTGACCACCGAACAAGCACACGACAAACTTCAGACGGAGCTGAACAATTTAGCTGATCAAGATATCAAATTCACCAGTGCCGGTAAAACCTGGATAGCCAAACCGGCGGATTTGGGCATTAATTTTAATATCGATCAAACAGCGGCCGAAGCCTTTGCCATTGGTCGCGGACAAGCCTGGTATATTAATCTTTGGAATGTCGCCCAGACGCTCTGGCGCGATCTCAAAATAGACCTATGCTATGACATCAATAAAGACGCTTGGAATTCTTATCTGGCCGAACATTTTCGGGAACTTGAAACCGAACCAAACAACGCGTCACTTAAGATTAAGGGCAGTACGGTGACGGAAATCGCCAGTAAAGACGGGATTGTGGTTGATCGCAACCAGTTACTGAATCTAATCGAGAACCATCTCCAACAGCGATTAAACACTTCGATTACCCTGCCTTTTTCGACTGCTTTTCCGATAATCAGCGACGATGATGTGGCTCCGGCAAAACTTTCAGCCGTCAACCTGCTCGGCAGCGGATTAACAGTAAAATACAAAGAGAAAAACTGGAATTACAGCCGCGACCGCATTGGTCAAGCGATAAACTTCGTGATCAAAAATAGCGACGGTGCGGAAATTCCGGCTGAAGAAATATTCTCCTACGGACAAAACCTGGATAATCCCAGTGCGCGACTGGAAGTAACTTTGCGTGGCGATGATTTTAAGAATTTTCTGGAAAATATCGGCCGGGAGATTGAAAAATCCCCTCTTAATGCCCATTTTAGAATCGAGGGGGAGCCCAAAATAACCCTGGATACCGCCAAAGATCCCGCCTCAATCGTCCCGGTCAGTATCGACGAACCGGCCAAAGAAGGTCTAAAGATAAATGCCCAAAATTTGAATCATGATATCAGCACCAATATTAATAACAATCAAACCACTGTTGATCTTTTCGTCGAGGTCAGTCAGCCGGAAATCACCGAAGCCAATGCCGCCGCCAAGGGCGTGACCAAATTGATTGGCCGAGGCGTCTCTAATTTTTCCGGCTCCCCATCTAATCGACGCCATAACATCAGCGTCGGCGCCGCAAAATTTGACCGAGTTATTATTCAGCCGGGAGAGGAATTCTCTTTCAATACCATACTCGGTAAAGTCACCGAAGAAGCCGGGTACTTGCCGGAATTGGTAATTAAAAACAATGATACCGTCCCCGACCTGGGCGGAGGTCTCTGCCAAGTATCAACCACGGCTTTCAGGGCGGCCGTCGACGCCGGTCTGCCGGTGACGGAACGGAAGAATCACGCTTACGCCGTTTCTTATTACTCCCCCCAAGGAACCGACGCCACCATTTACCCGGGATCGAGTGATTTAAAATTCATCAATAACACTCCCGGCTCGATATTGATTCAAACTTCCATATCCGGAAGCTCGCTAACTTTTGATTTCTTGGGAACATTCGATGATCGAGAGGTTGAAAAATTCAAACCACACACCTACGAACGTTTCGGCAATGGCGGACTCAAGGTCGAATGGTCTTACAAGGTAGTCCGCCAAGGAGAGACTCTGACCGATAAAGTGTTCAAGAGTGTCTACCGCCCGCCGGAGGAGTTCCATAAATCACAGCAGGAAGAAGAGAAGAAAGCGGCTGAAGAAGAAGCCAAAAAGCAGGAAGAAGCGGCCAAAAAAGCGGCCGAAGAACAAAAAAAGAAGTCAACACCGACAACAACACCAACTCCCACTACCACCGCCAAGCCCTCACTAACTCCGACGCCCACTCCATCCTCTTCACCTAAACCATAAAAAAGATATTAAGAATATTAAGATATTAAGAACTTTAAGAGTTAGAGGTTGTCACTATCTTAAAATCTTAATTTCTTAATACTCTTAATATCTTTTTTCACTTATCCACTTCCGTTAATACAGCGCCCTTGCTACTCTGATATTAGTCCCTCTGGTGATGTCTACTCCTCTTTAATTAGGGGAACAGGGATCAAAACAAAATACCCTCCGAGCTCTCGGAGGGGAAACCCTCGCCCGAAACGTGGCGGGGGATTTTGTTTAACTAAGTCAAAAGTCAAAGGTCACAAGTTGCGAATTCCGAAACTTTTTACTTTTGATCTTTGACTTTTGACTTAGTTAAAAAAACTCGCGCCCATAACGCTGTAGACGGAAGACACAGCCACAGGAACAAACCAGAAACTTCTCCGCCGAAGCAGAGAGCTCCAGTAAGCCCTACAAATGCGTCCCCACTGGTGATGTCTACAGCGTAAAAAGCACGAGTATCAGCAAACGCCCCATTATATCAATTTACAGGTATTTGTCAAGCTATTTCCCGCTATAACCTCAACGGCCTGGTTATGAGGTAAATAACAATGGGCTAAAATAGATCGACAAAATATCAAGCATTTGCTAAAACAATATGGTCTACCACAGCCAAAGGAGGGCAAAATGGGATCAGAACCCAATCGTATTCTAATCATCAGTTCGGATTCTTCGGCACTACAGGATACCGCGATCATGAGTGGAGCTTCGGTAAATTGTTTGCCAACCCCCGATCCGGAAGCAGTAATAATGCAACTGAGAACCTGGCAATTCAAGCTTGTCGTCCTGGTTCCTAGTAAGAATAACCCGCCGGATCATTCTCGTTCCAAGATCGCGCCGTTGAAGACTCCCGAAGAAGCGGAAAAATTCCTGGAACAGTTACTAGAAAAATGCCTGACAGCCAGCATCACCTTACCACTGGTACTGATTAATCCCCGACCGCAAGATCTTATCGCTCATCTATAGAAGAAGCGCCTCGTTGCCAAATATTTCCCGATTGGCAACGAGGTTTTTTCATGACATTTTAATTTAAATCTAACTTTTAAAAAGCCCGCCGATTCGGCGGGCTTTTTTATCTCGAGAACCGGAATTGATTTAAATATTATTAGTAATGAATCACTACCGGTGTACCAACTTCGATCATGTTATAAAGTATCGGGGCCTCTTTCATACCAACACGGACACAGCCATGAGACACGCGAATCCCCAAATGATTTTCACCTTCAACGTATCCGCCGGGCCATTCCGGCAACTGATGAATATAAAACCCGCCTGAATGAAATTTGAGGCTATAAGGCATCCAGAGGCCGTATTTTCCCGACCAATGGCGAGCTTCTTTGCTCAAGACGGTGAATTGTCCGTCCGGTGTCGGCATGCCGGGCCGTCCGGTTGAAGTAATCGCCTCCAGGCGTTGGCGGCCATTTTCGTAAACACGCAGACGCTGATTGGTTAGGTCAATATCGATATATTTATGCAAGTCGCGCCGCCCTTCCCAAATGAATTTGCGCGGTCCGGTGATTATTTCCGCCCGACCATCAGCATTCAGATCACCCGCCGCTACATTAACCCCGCCGCGAAAATCGTTTTCATACACAACCTTGCTGAATTTCGACGGCTGGCCGCCGTATTCGAAACTTTTTACTTCCGGGACGCTATTGGACGCCCGCGACGCCAAAACTTCTTCCGCTCCATCGCCATCAATATCGCCCGCAGCCACTCTAGCCCCGTCTTTATAATCCTCCGGGAAGGCTATAAAACTCCCGATTATGGTTTTGGTTGAATCGGGACGATAAACCTTGATACTAGCCGTACTCATCGAAGCGGCGCTGGTGATAATTTCATCTACGCCATCTTTATCGACATCGCCCAAAGCCACATCAACCCCGCCATGGAAATCAGCAGGTTGCGGGAAGAAATCCAAGCCCAGATATTTACCCGATCCGTCAAAAACTCGGACATGAGGATTACCTCCTAGGCCGGCACCGACTACCACTTCCGCCCGTCCGTCTTTATTGATATCGCCAACGGCGACATTAACACCGCCTTTGAACTCCGGAGCAAAAGCCAACCACTCCACCAAAACTTGTCCCGAAGGTTTGTAAACTTTGACTCGCGTATCGCCATCACTGGCCTGGGAAACGATAATTTCACTTTTGCCGTCGCCGTTTGTATCCCCCAAAGCAATGTCGGACGTGCCGCGAAAATTCGGATGAAAAGGAAAAATTGAAATACCGTTAAAAACACCGCGCTCGGTGAAACCTCTGATATGAGTCCGGCCGCCTTGTCCGGAAACAGTCACAATTTCAGACTTCTCATCACCAAGAATATCGCCCACCGCTACCGCTACTCCCCCGCCAAAAAGACGTGAATAAGCCATGATATTAGCATCCAGATTGCCGCCGGCGCTATAAACTCTAACTTCCGGCGCACGGGCCTCAATCCCCGCCATGGCATCCGCGACCGGAATCGTTAGCATGGCTCCGGCAATAATCGCGATCCAAAGGAATGTTTTTGTTTTAAACATGGCTTAATAATCTAATATTTTCAAAAAATAACGTTTACTTTAAACCTCAAAATCTAACAATTTTTCTAATATTTAGATTTTTGTTTCTACTGCCGGATTAAGTCCTCTTGAAAGCCAAAGAATCTTCAAGGCTGTCAGCAGTACTTAATTTTCCCAAAATAAAAGGGCGCACCGATTGGTTCACCCTATTTCACTGTTTCTAGTATAGCATAAAAATAAAACCAAAGCAAGGGAAAAACTGGGGAAAATAACAAAAATTATACTAGAATTGATTATCTTGGCCGACATCTTCTTTTTTTGTTCTTTTATAGACAAACCAAAGAGAAAGAATTAAGATTTAAGAAATAAGATATAAGAAGATTCTTACGTCTTATCTCTTATTTCTTAAATCTTAACCTTTTTACTTATGTTGCGTCGCGCCGCTCGAAATGCTCTGACCACCTGCCTCGCCGTCAAAAAAAACGAGGAAGTTTTAATCGTGTCTGATTTCAAAAGACTGGCGATTGCCACGGCCCTGTACCAAGAAGCGTTGATACTAGGCGCCGAACCAATGATCAAACTGATGCATCCCCGAGTCGGTCACGGGATTGAGCCGCCCCGCACCGTCGCCCGAGCCATGGCTGAAGCTGATGTCGTGCTTTGTCCCACAGAAAAAAGCCTGACACACACCGATGCCCGCCGGATAGCTTGTGAAAAACACGGCAGCCGCATTGCCACCCTACCGATGATCACGGAGGAAATATTTATCCGCGGTCTGTTGGCTGATTATTTGGATATAAAAAAACAATCGGAGAAACTTTTGAGCCTGGTGAACTCGGCCCAAACCGCCCGGATCACTTCCCCCAGCGGAACCGATTTAACCATAAATCTCAGTAATCGCTTTCACGCTGATATCGGCGTAATCCCCAAACCGGGAATGTACACCAATTTGCCCGCCGGTGAAGTCTGCGGCGCACCGCTGGAAGGCACGACTGAAGGTATTTTTGTCATAGACCAGATGGGTGAGGTTGTCGATCAACCGACACGGGTCGAGATCCGTTCCGGCATCGCCGTAAAAATCGAATCTAACCCCAGCGGCCGGCGACTAAAAAAAATTCTGGATTCTGCCAGTAAACGGGATAAGAATAACCACGCCTTTAATATAGCCGAATTGGGTATTGGCACCAATCCCGCCGTAAAATTGTCCGGCTGTGTATTGGAAGACGAAAAAGTATTAGGCACTGTTCATGTCGCTCTGGGGGATAATACCAGCTACCATGGCGGACAAACCTCGGCTTCAGTGCATGAAGACGGCATTATGATCAGGCCGACGCTAAAACTAGATGATCGGGTGATTATGAAAGATGGAAAGATGGTAAAATCAAGTCAAAAGTCAAAAGTCAAAGGTCAAAAGTAATGATAATCGAGACTTTTTACTTTTAATTTTTTACTTTTGACTTATTAAAAAATCCCGCATTAAGCTTGCCTGCGCAAGCAAGACGGGGTTTTTATAAACCTCGCGACTAAGTTTTGGGGCGTACTCCTACACTCGCACTTGGTTGTCGACAACGACCGCGTTAGCCAGAAGGCTTTTGAGATGGTGGATCTCCCGGTCGATGTCCTGCTTCATCTCGTCCAGAATGATGAAAGCCGGTGAAGATTGGTCCGTAATGCTGGCCATCTTCTGGGCGATCTTCCTGACTTCGACCATCTCAAGCTGATTGAGACGGTGGCGAATGTGGTCTATCCCCTGTGGCGGAAGAAAAACTTCTTCAGACATAGGGATAAGCTTACTAATCTATTTTTAGTATAACACACTGGGAGACCCAGGCAAATGGGCTGAAATAAGAGCAGAAATGGCTAAGAATAACCAATCATAAATAATAAATATCCAATAAAATACAACTTTTGAATTACCAAACACTTAGTTATTGAAGCTTGAATTTCATTGAATATTTGTTATTTATTATTGGATATTTATTCTCTTTACTTTTGCCACTCTTTGCGGTAAAATTAGTCCAGTTTTTGTTGGTGAAAATCATATGTCGGGACATTCCAAATGGTCGCAAATTAAACATAAAAAAGGAGCCACGGACGCCAAGAAAAGCGCGGCTTTTACCAAAATTGCCAACATGATCACCATTGCGGCCAGATTGGGCGGCGGCGATCGCGGCAGTAATCCCCGCTTGGATATGGTCATGGGGAAAGCCCATGAAATGAACATGCCCAAAGATAATATTGAACGGGCTATAAAAAGAGGAACGGGAGAACTGGAAGGTGTGACCTTGGAAGCTCTGACTCTGGAAGCTTATGGTCCGGGCGGTTCCGCCTTGATCATTGAAGCCATTACCGATAACAAAAACCGGACAATTACCAATATCCGAAACATTCTTGGCCAGCACGGAGGAAAACTGGCCAATAGCGGCAGCGTCATTTATCAATTCCAGAAAAAAGGTGTTATCCGCGTAAAAAATCCCAGCGATGAATTGGAGCTGAAAGTTATTGACGCGGGAGCCGAAGATACAAAAAAAACCGACACGCTTTTGGAAATATACACGCGGCCGGAAGACCTGCAAAAAGTAAAAAATAATTTACCGGGGTTGGCGATTGAATCAGCTGATTTGGAGTATTTGCCCCAGACAACAATTTTACTTAATGGAGAAACAAAAAAACAGACCGAGGAACTGCTGCAAACTATCGCCGAACACGACGACGTCCAAGAAATCTACAGCAATCTGGCCTAAAAATATGCGTACGATTCTTTCTATAGATCCCGGGACGGCGACGACCGGTTTTGCGATTTTAAAATCAGACAAAAAAGTCATCCGCTTAATCGACTGTGGCTGTATTATTACCAAGCCGAATCAACCGCTCTCCCGGCGCCTAGTCATAATCGCCAAAGATTTGCGAAGCCTGATTACCCGTTACCGCCCCCAAGAATTGGCCGTCGAACAGTTGTTCTTCGCCAAGAATGCCAAAACCGCTCTCTCGGTCGGACAAGCCCGAGGTGTCGTCTTACTGGTCGGCGCCGAAAACAAATTAAAAATAGGCGAGTATACTCCCCTACAGGTCAAACAAGCTCTGACCGGCTACGGGAAAGCTGACAAAAAACAAATTCAAAACATGGTCAAAACAATTCTTGACTTGGCCACCATCCCCAAACCGGACGATGCGGCAGACGCGGTGGCGATAGGACTTTGTCATCTGCAAACCAATAATTTCATTAATTAGATTTATGGTTATGTTTAGAAAAATTTCACTGTCACTGGCTTTGGTCGCGGTTATCGCCGTGATCGGTTTAAGTACGCCAAAAACTAACGCGGAAGACGCCGTCCCGGCGCCCAGCCAGACTACGGCGGTGGAAGAAACTCTGCCCCAACGACAACTGGAAGCGGTGGCCGGAGAAGATCAAAATGTCCCGGTCGGAAGCAAGGTGATTTTCGACGGTTCCAAATCGGTCAATTCAAAAGATGGCGAACTGCGCTATAACTGGGATTTCGGCGACGGCACGACAGTCGATGGTGTGAACGAACTCCATGTTTATAATGATCCGGGAATATACATCGTCAGATTAACCGTCACGAACGGCGAACAATCCGACACCGATGAAATTGTGGTCTCGGTCTATGAAAATTTGGTTTTATTGATTACCGATAGTTCCACCAAAGAAGAATCCTTGCAAGACTTGGAACGTAGCGCCGCCCGCGAAGGAGTTCTAATTATACGAGTGCAGGACACAAGCGGACAGCCGGACTATATCGCGGTCGAAACTCTGGCGAAAGCCTTGGCGGAACAGCGGACCAATATTCAAAAATCAAACCTGCTGATCGACTGGACCAGCGGCTCGGTCGGACTCAACGCCCTGACAAAATTCATTCAGCCGGCGGAAAACATCAAAGAACTTGACCTGACTCATAAAGCGATCGTTTCCGTGACAACCAAAGCCGGCGTAACCTCGCGTATCGCCCAGCAGACTTATGATCTGGTGAAACCGGAATTCATCGTCCTGACCGACGAAAGCGCTTTGAAGAATCTAATTTCAGCAAAAACTCCGGCGGAATTATTGGAAAATCTGCGACGCTCGCCGGTGGAATATAAAATAATCGGCATACATAGCGAACGCTCCATCAAAGAACTGGGCTGGACCAATTTCATGTCCTACACCATCAATTACATGGTCAATAACGGCGTACCGATCAACACTATTTTCCTAATATTGATCATCCCGATTATCGCCACCATAATCGCTCTCTCCCGCCAAGTGATCGGAATCAAGGCCTTTGGTTTATACATACCGACTATTCTAACCCTGGCCTTTCTGGTAACCGGTATTAAATACGGCTTGGCTATTTTTATTGCCATCTTGATCGTCGCCACTCTAGTCAGAATCCTGTTGAAATATCTGCGTATTCTTTATTTGCCGCGCATGGCCATGGTTTTGACCGCCACCGCGCTGGCGATCTTTGTCATGTTCGCCTTCGGCGCTTATTCCAATCGGACCGGATTCATTGCCATTTCAATATTCCCCATACTGATCATCGCTATTTTGGCCGAGGAATTTGTGAAAGTCCAGATTGAAAAGGGTTTTGTCACCGCCATTCAATTGGCGGTCGAGACTCTGATTATCGCCACCCTGTGCTACTTCCTTGTCAGCTGGGAAGCGGTCAGAACTTTCTTCCTCAGTTATCCCGAAACAATTTTGCTCACTATCCCACTCAACTACTTACTCGGTAAATGGACCGGATTACGCTTAACCGAATATTTCCGGTTCCGTGAATTACTAAAACATGATAAGTCCGCGTGACATTCTCGGGATGAATGCGCGCAACCTGCGCTACCTTCGTCCTTCCAATCCGCGCTCGGCTGTCCGCTTGGCTGATTCCAAGCTGAAAACAAAACTGATTTTGGCCGAAGCGAAAATACCCACCCCAAAAGTTTTCGGGATGTTTAAGCATGCCCGGCAAATTGATAAATTCAATTGGGATAATCTGCCGGAAAATGTAGTGCTCAAGCCCAATCGCGGTTTCGGCGGCGAAGGGATTGTGGTTTTTTCCAAAAAGGAAAAAGGTCCGGATAATCGCCCGGTCTGGCTGACCGGCGACGGCGAGCGCTGGACGATCGAAGATATTCGGCGGCACATCCTGAATATTTTGGACGGTGACTTTTCACTGCAGAACATTCCGGACAATGCCTTCTTTGAGGAAAAAATAGTGACCCATCGGGTGATGAGACGTTATACCTACAAGGGACTGCCGGATGTCCGGGTGATCGTTTATAACAAGGTCCCGGTGATGGCGATGTTACGCTTGCCCACCAAATGGTCTAAAGGCAAGGCTAATCTGGCCCAAGGCGCGATCGGAGTCGGAATTGATATGGCCACCGGACAAACTACGACCGCCGCGACCAAAAAGCCGGTGCACAAACCAGTTTTTAAGCATCCCGATACCCTTCAAGACCTGAAAGGTTTGGTTGTCCCTTACTGGAACGAAATTTTAGAAATGGCTATCCGCTGCCAAGAAGTGACCAAGATTGGCTACATTGGAGCTGATATTGCCATCGATGAAAAATACGGGCCGCTGATTCTGGAGCTCAATGCGCGCCCGGGCTTGGAAATTCAGAACGTCAATCTCGCACCACTGGGTTCGCGCTTGCGTCGCCTGGAAGGATTAAAAGTTCGCACTTTGGAAAAAGGCGTGCGCTTGGCCAAGGAATTGTTCGGCGGCGGAGGAGAAAAAAAAGTTGATGAGCTGATCAGTAAGACGGTCATCAGCCCGGAGGAAACTTTGGAAATAATTTCACCGGACGGACAACGCCACCGGATACTGAGTCGAATTGACACCGGCGAAGGTTTGACTCTGATTGACTCGTCCCTGAGCCAAAAACTCGGCTTGTCTAACGCTAAAATAGAGACTACCGACAGTCTGGAAAAGCACCACAGTGAATTAGTGAATCTAACCTTAGCGCTGGCTGGAGAAAAAATCAGAACCAAAGCGGCGCTGACGGACCGAACGGGACACCGTCATTTGATTGTTATCGGCCGTCGTGATTTACGTCCATTCTTGATCGATACCAGCCGAAGAGAACAACTGGAAAAAACCAAAAAACTGGATTATACCAAGATTGATCAGGTCCTAGTCGAAGTCAGTCGTAAAATTCCCCTGCTCTCCGCCTTGACTCCGGTCAATTTGGAAATCGAAAAAGAAAAGTTTTTCGCGCAAGAAAATTATTCGCCGCAATTCGTTTACAAAAAACCTTCGAGCAGTGAGCTGGATTTACTGAGATCCCGCTTGGAAATTTTTCAACTGGCCAATGATTCTTCCACCCTGGGTCGATTGTTTTATCGGAAACAACAAGAACTTCTTAAAAAAATCGAAGCGGTCCGAGCGATTGGATCAGCGGAATTTACCGCCCGGTCTTTGGAGCTATACGGAGAGCCCAGTCAAGAGTTGGTGGAATTAGCGGAAAAAAATTATCAGAACAAGAAACCGGTGGAAAACAATGGTGCCTATCTGAAACAGCCGGAAGTAATCAAGCTTTTGAGCGATAAATTAGATCAGGTAAAAATCCCCTACAAGATTGTCGTGGTTAAAGATTTGTCAGCTCGGATCACTGTTAAAACTCTGGAAAAATCCATTTTAATCAACTTGCGAGCCGAAGCGCTTTTCAAACATTCCGATCTGATCGGCACGATCGCCCACGAAATAGAAACTCATGCCTACCGCTACGCCAACGGTATGCAGCAGACTTATAAATTATTCAGTGAAGGTTTGGGCGGATACTTGGCCACCGAAGAAGGCTTGGCTATTTACAGTAAAGAACAAGCCTATAAAAATCCGCGTAAATTCATCACTCGCGCCCTGGATGTTCTGGCGGTACACTGGGCCCTGACCGATTCGTTCCACGAAGTTTATCAGCGCCTGCGCGCCAAAGGCGTCCTACCCAAAACGGCTTTTTCAGTCACTTATCGCACCAAGCGTGGCTTGTCAGACACCAGCCGCCCCGGCGCCTTTACTCGAGACTTTTTGTATCTAAAAGGATTGTTGGAAATCGAGAAATATCTCGACCAGGGATTTGATCTCCGAAAACTATATATCGGCAAAATCGGGATCAGTGATCTGCCGGAAATTAAAAAGCTAAGCGGAATTAAGGAGCCGAAATATCTACCGGAATGGCTGATGGGTAAAAAATAAGACTTTCCTGCTGATTGGCAATATTTTGCCAAAATAAAACAGCCCGGGGTAAACATTGGGCTGTTTTTAATCTATTTTTTTTGATCTAGCTTGTCTAAATCTTCGTCGTTAATTTCTAATTGATCTAATACCCAGAGATGCCTGGCGTTATGCGGATCATATTTACCAACACAAAATCTCTGCATTTCGTCAGGATTTGTTCTGATTACTTCCCAGGTATTAAGAGTCCCCTCACGATAACCCATATCCTTGGGGTAACAAGCTCCGGGAGTTTTACAATCGGTACCCCGGAAAATGCGCGTACAGGTATTGTAAGCCGTTTGTTCTGCTGCTTTTTCCGCCTCGGGCAATTTTTTCCCTTGAGCCATTTCTCGCACCGTCCACTGTTTTTTCAAAACTTCAAATACCCCTCGGAAATCTCTTTTTTGCCCATCAAGACCTTGGGCTAAGCCAATACCCAATATGTATTTCATATCAACATCAAAGGGATCGACGTAATTATCCATAGCTTGTTCCATCGCCCCGGTCACCCCTTCCTCGCCTGCAATAAATCGATCCAATCCTAAACCCAGCAACATTAATTTACTGCGCTCTCCTTTTATTCTTCGAGCCACATGGGTGCCGATTTCGTGAATTATTAATTTGGCCATATCTTTCGCCGGCTTTGAAACTGGTATTTTTGTAGGAATAAATACTTTTTCCTGAGCCTGGTTAACCGCCATAGTCACACGACTCCCGGTGTCAATTACTACCTGCCAGTTATCCGCTCCCACCACCTTAAAAGCCGCTTCAAAAGCCAGGCCTATTTGTTCTCGGTTCAATTCCTCTTCTCCGCCACCAGTGAGAGCTATCAAATTGCCCATCTTTTTCTCGGTGAACTCACGCAATGTATTAACGTCGCTTTGTTCCGGAGGAGTGAAAGCAACCGCTCTTTCCAAATTTTGCGGTAAGATCGCCAGAACATCTTCGGCCGCCTTTTTTTCTTGGGGATCGACCGAGGTTATAAAACGATCAGTATCCGATCGAGCAAGATCGACCACATAAGAGAAAACATCTTTAGACGGTTTTCCGTAAATAAAATCAGCGTAACGTTTAAACCTCCGCATATCACCGCTCGCCGTAGCTTGTAACATCCTCAGTTCTGCCACTTTTTCGTTTATTTTCCAGCGATAGGCCTGCCGGACTACTTCATTTGGTTCTTGATCAATAATCTCTTCCTTTAATCGAAGTAAGGAGTCTTCCTTTTGCTGAAAAACTTCCGGCTTGGCATCGGGATAATCAAATTTAGGGTTATCAATTTTACCCTCCAGAAAATCGGCTTTCTGTTGGCTGCGATTGTCTGGATTTCCTTCAAAGAATTCTATGTCGGAGAAAGCGCCCGCTTCTCGAAAACGAGAATACCATTTCACGTCCAGAGCCTCTTTTGTGACTATTTCTTTTGACAATCCTTCCGCGCTTATTTCTTTTTCCGACTTTGTTTCCGGAACAAATTCCGGCTGTTCGGTTGGCATCGGCTTGAAATTTTCACCCATAAAATTAATTTTTAATTATTCTATTATAAATCTCCAAATATTTCTCCGCCATTTGCCGGCTATCAAAATTTTCTTCGGCATAGCGGCGGCACCGCTCCCGATCAAAAATTTTATCCACTGACTTGATCGCCGTTATTAATCGGTGATCATCATTTGATAAACAAGCGATTTGGGGCTGACCGCCGATTATTTCCGGCAAGGGGCCAATATCGGTCGCAATGACCGGCGTCCCGCAAGCCGCCGCTTCCAAAACCAGCAAGCCGCAAACTTCCGGCTTAGCGATAGTGAACAAAAGAGCCTTGGCGTTTTTCAGATAAGACAAAACGTCGTCATGGCTTTTTTCTCCCAAGTATTCGATTTTTTCATCCAAATGCGGCTTTATTTTTTCGGCAAAATATTTTTGTCGATCTGGTTCATGGCCGATCCGGCCGATAATCAGCAATTTCTCTCCCGCTGTCTGCGCCAGTTTGATCGCTCGGTCGATCCCCTTTTGCGGCGTTAACCTGGCGACACAAATCAGATAACGGCCCGGCTTGGTGGAAAAAGCGATTTGCCCGACCGGAATTCCGTTATGGATCGTGGCGAAAGAATCCAATTTCCCCTTCTGCGTCTCGGATAAAGTGATGGTATAAATTCCGGCTTGTTTTAATTTGATAAAATCCTTAGGCTCAATCATGCTGTGAATTGAGAGCAAACACGGTTTCTTCGCCTGAGACGCGACAGAAGCCGCCTGCCGCTGAGAATGGAGATGAATCAGATCAAATCGATCTTGATGCATCAGAACTTTTTGCTGGCTCTGGGTAATGAGTTTCTGCTTTTCCTGATCGCTCATTTGGCCCAATTGGGGCATATTCCAGAGGCTGCGCGGTAAAGTGGCAATATGTTTAGCCGAAGTGACCCAATCCGCCGGCGCAAAAAGAGTGACATCAACTTTTAATTTCACCAATTCTTCCGTCAAATTGTAAGCCACTTGTTCCGGCCCGCCGGTAATCCCAAAGGGCGGCACCACCATGGCTAATTTGAATGACGACATAAAATCAAATAAAGTTTTTCATCACACTGTCGCGGAAAAATTTCTCGCGATCGTCTTTTGTTCCGGTCAGATAAATTATATCCAAGCCCGGGCTAGTGTTCAGCTCCATCAACCAAGGACGTTCCCGGTCGTCAAAAATAAAATCAAGGGTATAGAGCGAATATGGGAAGAAAGACAGTCGTCGGTCAATTTTTTTTGCGATGGTCATGGCGGTCTTAGGTATGGCCTCTAAGGAAACCTTTTCCGCCTTAGCTCCTTGGTGAATATTCGTGAACAAAGAATCTTCCTTGGCTCGCCGTGAAAGCGCATAAATCAGCTCATGATTGGAAAAAATCAAACGCAAATCGGCCAACCCCGGTGCTTGGGAAACTCCCGGCACTCCTTTGGTATTCTCTTTAAATTCTTGCACCAACACCGGAAAGGGCAGATCTTTTTTGATAATTTCCAATGGAGAATCAATAGAAATTCCAAACCCACCGGAACCAAACAGCGGCTTGACCACTATTTGCCCTGATTGTAACTGCGACAACGCTTCTTTTAATTCCCTGGGGCTGGAGGCGATGAAAGAAGCGGGCATAAATTCTCCCAAGCATAAAAATTGCGCCGCCTTACTACCCAGTAACGAACGAAACAAAGGATGATTGAATATCCGACAATTTTCGGAAATTTTCAATTTCAGGTCCAAGAGACCGCTTCCTTTAGCGCCGACCGTCTTATCAAAAACCAGATCCGGCACAATCAGTTTTTCGTGTTTTTCCCAGCGTCCCCCGACACTGGTCCAGGCTTTGGTAAATCCTTTTTTAGCGGTGTCATACCAATTTATCTCGGCGCGATAAACCGACACCCCTTGTTTTAGGCCAAATTCACACCACTCGGCCAAAGCCGCAGCGGTGGTTTCTGATCCGGTTTCGGGTAATTTTTTCGCCCAATCATCACCGGTATAAACTATGACTAATGATTTATTCATAAATTTATTTAAGTATACCAGCTTTAGTATAGCAATTTCTGGATTTATTGAAAGCCTGGCAACTTGTCGGTGCGGGTCCGATCTGTTATGCTACGATAATCATTAAATAAAAAACATGGGACCAACTACTAATTTAGAGAAACCGTTAGTAACGGTAATTACCCCCACGCTGAATCGCGCCCGCCGGATTCCCGACGCTATCAAAAGCGTTCTCAATCAGACTCTGAAAAACTGGGAGCATATCATTATCGACGACGGCAGTAAAGACAACACCGAAGACGTCGTCCGCCGATTTCCTGATCACCGCATCATCTACATCAATCGCTTTGAACAACGCGGGATTGGTGATACCAGAAACTTGGGTCTGCGCTTGGCTTCGGGAAAATACATCGCCTTTCTAGACTCAGATGATATGTTGCCCCGCGATAGCTTGGCCACCAGGGTAAAATTTTTCAAATCGCATCCGGAAACAGCGTTGGTTTTCGGACGTATGGATGTAGAAAAAAGCAAAAAGTACCTAAAGGAACTGAAGAAAATATCGCCTCAGCAAGGCAAAGCCGTCGCCGGCAAAAAGAAACTTTCCAGTCCGCCGGAAATGGAGATTATAAAAAATCGCAAATCGGCCAAAGAAAAATTCGATTTACTAATTAAGGGGAATTTTATTCCTTCGGGCAGCGTCATGGTTCGCAAAGAAGTGCTAGACAAGCTGGGCGGCTTTGATACATCATTTGTCGTCGCGGAAGACTATGATTTATGGTTGCGCATCGCCAAAAGACATGATATTTCTTTCATCGACAAGGTCTTGCTCCACTATCGCCGATTTGAGGACTCTGTATTCCTGAGCGCGAAAAAACAGAAGCGCAACCAAAAATTCACCAGATTGGCCCAAGACAAAAATCGTTAAAATATTAAAAACCCTGCACCGTAAGGTATAGGGTTTTTAATATAGCTTATTTAACTCGGATAAATTTTCTCTTCCCCGCCTGAATAATCGTTCCTGCCTTGATCAAAACTCGGCTCTGCCAATCTTTTACGACCTGATCGTCAATTTTGACGCCGCCTTGTTCAATCAGCCGTCGCCCGACACTTTTACTGCTGATCAGCTTAGCTTCACTCAGAAGATCGATCACCGGCCACTCGCCTGATTTAATTGCAATCACCGGCATTTCAGTCGGTTTTTCTTTTTGGGAAAAGACACGAACAAATTCAGACGCCGCCATGTCGGCAGCCTTTTCTCCATGATAAAGCTTGGCTATTTCCCGACCGAGCCTAATTTTTATATCACGAGGATTGCTTCCGCCAGATAATTCTTTTCGAATCACTTGCAACTCGGCGTCAGAAATCTCGGTAGCCAGTTCAAAATACGGAACAATCTGCTCATCGGGAATGCTCATGACCTTGCCAAACTGTTGAATGGCTGATTCGCTGATACCGATATAATTATCCAAACTCTTGCTCATTTTTTCGTGCCCATCAAGCCCAACCAAAATTTTCATAGTCATAATATCCTGAGGCGCTTGCCCCATCTTTTTTTGTAATTCTCGTCCGGCCAATAAATTAAATTTTTGGTCGGTTCCGCCCAGCTCAACGTCCGCTTTAAGCGCGACAGAATCATAGGCTTGCATCACAGGATATAGTAATTCATGCAGCCCGATATCAGCTCCTGATTTAAGACGTTTGGTAAAATCATCCCGCTCCAGAATCCGAGCTGCAGTAAAATGTGATGCCAGTTTCAGAATATCAGCAAAACTCATCTTTTTAAACCACTCACTATTAAATCTAACCTCCGCCCGAGAAGTATCTAACACTTTACCAACCTGCTCCAAGTATGTCTTGGCGTTTTCTTTTACCTCCGGCGCTGATAATTGCGGTCGGGTCTTTGATTTTCCAGAAGGATCACCAATTAGGCCGGTATAATCACCGATTAAAAAAATGATCGTGTGCCCTAAGGCTTGAAATTCTTTTAGTTTATTAAAGACCACACTGTGGCCCAAATGCAAATCTGGCCGTGACGGGTCAGCGCCAAACTTAATACGCAGCTTTTTACCTGATTTTAATCTTTGCTTTAATTCATCCGCCACCACAACTTCGGCCACTCGCCTATTCAAGAGAGTTTCAATTTGTTGATCCATAGACATAAGATGTAATTTAATCTTTCTACATTGTAGCGTGTTTAAGGTGAAATTCCAAGCATTAAATGTAAAATATATTTGTCGGCCGGTAATCTCATTTTCCGTTATTTACCGTCTAAATCATCGTTTTATTGTTGCTAGAAGTGATAAAAACGCCTTGTTTTTTCTTATTTTTAAGCTATAATTCATCATATGACACCTCGCCCCGCCCAATCATGGTTTTATCAAGAATCCCGCCCCAGCGGGACTCTTTGGGGTAAAAAAGGTAAATCCCAACCGGATAAACCGAAAAAAGAGTCCGGCCAGGCAAAAGATCCGCTGAAAAAGAAGAAGCGCTGGAAGAAAACCCTGAAAATCATCGGATATACTTTTCTGGTATTGGCTTTGTTTATTGTGGCTGTTTTCTTATGGGTCGCCAAAGATTTACCATCCAGCAAAGACATCTTGAGCGGACGCCTGGTAGATCAGGCCACGCAAATTTATGACCGCACCGGCGAACACCTCTTGTTTGAAATTCACGGCGATGAAAACCGCACTCTGGTAAAAATCAATGATCTGCCGGCTTATGTCCACCAAGCCACCGTGGCGATCGAAGACGATTCTTTTTACCGCCACCCGGGCTTTGATGTCATGGGTATTATGCGCGCCGCCTGGAAAGATATCACCGGGCAGGGGTATTCCCAGGGCGGTTCGACCATAACCCAACAGCTGATCAAAAATACCATTCTGACTCCGGAAAAAACTTTCACGCGCAAGGTGAAAGAATTAATTATGTCGATTGAGTTGGAAATAAAACTTAGCAAAAGCGAAATTCTGGAATTATATCTAAATGCCATTCCTTACGGTTCAAATGCTTATGGAATCGAAGCCGCGGCGCAGACATTTTTCGGCAAGCCGGCGGAAGAATTGACCGTTAGCGAATCGGCTTTACTGGCCGGACTCCCCCGGGCGCCGACTTATTATTCCCCTGTCAATCATCCCGAACGAGCCAAAGCCCGGCAAGAAAAAGTTCTCGATCGCATGGCTGAATTAGGCTATATTTCAGAGGAAAAGGCGGCTGAGGCCAAAGCGGAAAACATAAAAGTCACCATCAGAAAAAATATCGCCACAGCGCCACATTTTGTCGATTATCTGAAAGAAGTGCTGGTTGATGAATATGGCATAAAGAAAGTAGAAACCGGCGGACTAAAAGTCATCTCCACCCTAAATATTGATCATCAAAAAATAGCAGAAGAAGTCATTTCGGAACAACGCGCGGCTAATACCAAATACGACGTTCATAACGGCGCGTTAATCTCTGTTGACGCTAAAACCGGCGAAATTTTATCAATGGTGGGATCGGTTGACTACTATACCGATGATGACGAAGGTGGAAAAATGGACGGCCAAGTGAATGTTACCACCGCCTACCGCTCCCCCGGATCTTCGATCAAACCATTGGAATATTCCACAGCCTTTGCCAGAGGTTTCCCGCCGACCACGATGGTTTATGACGTAAAGACGTCTTTCCCCGACGGCAGTGGTAAAGATTACACTCCGAAAAATTTCAGCGGAGGCTTTGCCGGACCTATTTCTTTTCGCTCGGCCCTGCAGCAATCATTGAATATTCCAGCGGTAAAAGCGTACTACCTGGCGGGAGCGGAAAATGTTTCCACGATGGCCGCCAAACTTGGTTATGATAATTTTGTCGCCGGCAAGGAATACGGCTTGGCCACCGCCATTGGCGGCCGAGAAGTTACAGCGCTGGATCACGTGGGGATGTATCAAACTTTTGCTAACAGAGGAAAATTAAAAGACCCCACCGGAATTATAAAAGTAACCGATTCGACCGGCACTGTCCTGGAAGAAATCGACCCTAATCGCGGCGAACAAGTCATGGATCAAAATGTCGCCGATACGATGAATAATGTGCTCTCTGATAACGGTGCCAGAACATGGGGAAAGCGGGAATTGGTTCTCAAGGATCGTCCGGTGGCCGCGAAAACCGGCACCAGTAATAAAGAATTTGGTTCCGGTATCCGGCCAAATAATCTCTGGACTTGCGGCTATACGCCTCAGATCGCCACGGCTGTTTGGGTCGGTAATAGCAACGGTTCGGCGCTCGCCGCCAGCGCCGAAGGATTGATAAACGCCGCGCCGATTTGGCAGAAATATATGAACCGCGTACATGAAGGTTTGCCGGTCGAAGATTTTTCTGAACCAAAAACAATCGAATCAAATAAGCCGATGCTGCAAGGAAAAATATCGGGAGAAATTGAAGTTGAAATCTGCCAGCCCTCCGGTTTGCTCGCTAATGAGTATTGCCCGGCTTCAAAAAGAGAAAAAAAGAAATTTCGCGATTCTCATTGTATTCTCTATTATGTCAATCGCAAGGATCCCATGGGCGACCGCTTGAAAAACCCTAAGGAAGACCCGCAATTCCAAAATTGGGAAGAAGGCGTGAGAGCTTGGGCCCAATCCAGTGATTACGGCGGAATTCCGCCCACTGAAACCGACACCCTGCACAATCCTGAAAACTGGCCGTCAATTTCAATTACCTCGCCCAATAGCGGAGAAACGATCACTTCCGGGATTTTCTCGGTCACCGTAAACGCCTCGGGCAAAAATCAGCTCAAAGAAGTGATTTACAGCGTGGACGGGAAAAAGGTCGGATCTTCGACCAAAAGCCCATTTAGCGCCAGTTTGGTGCTACCGGCGGGTATTACCAACGGCTTTCATACCCTAAGCGCCACGGTCTATGACATTGCCGACAACAAAGCCGAGACCAATATCGATCTGAATTTCAAAGTCACTAATGTCAAACCTTCGGTGTCGATGCTCTCGCCCGGCAGCGGAACATCTGTTTCCGCCGGAGCCGCCGTCTTGGTATCAGCCAAGGCCTCAGGGAGTACTCCTATTACCAGAGTGGAGTTTTTTGCCCAGTCGCCGGACGGCGCCGTGACGTCTTTTGGGGCCGATTCTTCGCCCGACGGATCCGGGACATACGGAATGACTTGGACCGCGGCCGGTGCCAAAGGCACTTATTACTTATTTGCCCAGGTTCAAGATGAATCTGGCAATAGCGCTCAGAGCGGAAAAGTTTCGGTAGCGGTTAATTAAAACAAATAAAGTAAATACCATGAAAAAATTAGTCTATATCGTCACTAGGAAAAAACATTCCGGCAATCTGGTCAAAGATCTGCTGGCTCAAGGTTTTTATGTGACTGAATTGGAAGCTAATGGCGGTTTTTCCAGGGAGAAAATTTCCATCATCTTGATCGGGACAGAGGCGGAAAAGATTGAAACCTTGATTCAGATCGCCAAGAAGAATTGCTCATCGCACGAAGAAATAAATGTCAACGGTGTTCCCCTGCCGGTGCAGGGACAGGAAGATTTAATCCAGTCGCAAACCGGCGATAAAGTCAGAGTCAAAGTCGGCGGAGCCACTATTTTCATTTCCCCGCTCGACCGTATTGAAAAAATATAATCATGTCAAAAATAGACCCTGAGTTAAAAAACTCTCTCGATCAACTGGATCAAGAGAAAAAAAAGAAAAGAAAAAAAGGCTGCCTGCGAGCCTTTTTGATCGTCTTGGCCGCTTTGGCCATTTTGATCGGTGTGGGATATTTATTGTTTCTCTCTCCTTTTGCCATTCCGGGCTTGGGGCTACACGGCGAAACCAGCGGGCAAATCAATGTTTTGGTGCTTGGTCGGGGCGGCGAAGGCCATAGCGGTGCCAACCTCACCGACACGATAATGATGGTTATGATCCGCCCGAAAGAAAAACGGGTGGCTATGCTCTCTATCCCCCGTGATTTATGGGTCAATACGCCCAAATATGGCGAAAGTAAAATTAATGCCGTCTTTAGCGAGGCAAAAAACTCCGGCAAAAGCGATGAGGCGGCGATCGACCTGGTTAAACAACACGTAGAAGATATTACCGGCTTTAAACCGAATTATTACGCTTTAATCGACTTTGAAGGCATGCGGGAGATGGTTGACGCTATCGGTGGAATCGATGTTAATGTTGATACGGAATTCAATGATACCTTGCACAAAATACATTATAAAAAAGGAGGTAATCATTTCGACGGCGAACAAGCGGTGATGTATTCCCGCGCCCGTTACGCCGATTCCGGCGAGGGGACAGATTTTCAGCGCGCCGATCGCCAGCAAGATATCATTATGGCCATCAAAGATAAAGCCATGACTTCGGAAGTTTTACTGAATCCGGGAAAACTCAGCGCCCTGTCGGAACAATATCAGAAAAATATCATTACCGACATCAGCCTGATGGAATTGAGCCGATTGCGGGTCCTGGCCGGCGATCTATCCGACGATAAAACAATCAAAGCGGTGTATAGCACGGCCAATGTTCTGGTTTCGGGTAAATCGAGCGGCGGTTCCTATATCCTTAAGCCGAAATCCGGCGATTGGACCGAAACAAAAGCTTTTGCTAAAAACATCTTCAAGGATCAGCCTTCGGTGATGATCCTTAACGGCACTAAGGAAATCGGCAAAGCAAAAAACGAAGCGGAGAGTTTAAAGGCCTCCGGCTATAATGTTCTGGGACAGGCCGATGCCGATAATCATACCTATATCCAAACTTTGGTTTATGATAATCGTGAAAATTATAAAAAAGAAGCCCAGAAATTAGCTGGACGATATCAGGGCGTGGTTGCTGAGGGAAAATATAAGGAAGATCGAGCCGATTTGGTTGTTGTCCTGGGACAAGGAGAAGTGAAAACGGCTTGGTACGAGAAGCTTTGGGATTGGCTGTCACCGGATAAAAATATTTAATTTTACTTAATGATAATCTTTATCCGCTCGATTTTTTGGGCGGATTTTTTGTTTATTCGTTCCAAGAGTTCCGGTTCCCGCCAATGCAAGGCCTGGGCATAATTAGACGAAGGAACGGATATTTTTATGACACCTTCGGCAAAAGAAATTGTTTCCATCGGCGCCAAAACTTCGGCGGGAAATATTTGAGCCGCTTCGGTTTCAAAAATCTGACAAACGGAAGTGGCGGCGATAGGCGCTTGTAAGCCGTAACGACTGACGATTTTTTGTAATTCATCCTTAATATTGTTCATTGCGATATTTTTAATTGCCCGCCGGTAACTTGGAAAACTTTAGCCGGATTAATATAATCCTTATCCAGACTGGATAAATCGGTGGTGGTTAAAAAGCACTGCGAACCGCTCAATCTGCGAGCTAAGGTGGCGCGACGAAAAATATCCAGTTCGGAAAAAACATCGTCCAAAAGCAATACCGGTATTTTTTCTACCTGGTCTTCAATAAATTTCTTCTCGCCTAATTTCAGAGACAAGACCGCACTGCGCCATTCTCCGCGCGATCCGCTTTTTTCTAATGGCCGCCCGTTAATGTTGAAAATAAAATCATCGCGATGCGGGCCGAGAGTTGTTTGCTTCATAACCAGATCGCGGTTCCAGCTCTGCAGCCAGTTTTTCTGTAGCAAAGCTTGTAGCTGTTTTATCTCAACCAGCGACTCGATTCCCGGCAGGTGCAGTGCCGGCTGATAAGATATTTTTAAATCGCTTTTATCTCGGCTGATTTCCCGATAATCAAAGGACAGTCTTTGATTAATGGCTTCGATAAAGGCGGAGCGCTCTTTGATTAAACGGCTTCCCTCTTCGGCCATTTGGGCTTCCCATATTTCCGCTTCACCGCGCTTGGCTTGAACGCCTAAAGGAGAAAAAAACAAAGAATTACGCTGTTCCAGAGCCTGTTGATAGCGTTGCAAAGATTCATAATATCTGGGGGAAATTTGCCCTAAAACTATATCGAGATAGCGGCGTCTTTCCTTGGGGGCGGCGGCCACCAGCATTAAATCATCCGGTGAAAATAAAACGGTCAGAAACTTTCCCACCACAGAACGAGTTGAAACTTTGGAACTATTAAGAGTAATTTGTCTTTTTACCGGCAGGTCTGCGCCTTCATTAACCAGCGCCGCCGCGATTTTGTGATTTTGCCCCGATTCCATGATATCTCCTTCTATTCTCGCCACTTGTGTCCCCCAAGCAACCAAATCAAGTCCATGAGAGGCGCGCCAAGATTTAAACAATGACAAAAAACGAATCGCTTCCAAGAGATTCGTTTTTCCAGCCGCGTTGGCGCCAACCAGAATAGTCGCCTGATCAACAAACTGGACCGCTAGCTGTTTATAATTTCTAAAGTTTTTAAGTTTAAGCGAAGTTAAATACATAGCCCTTATTTTTTGGGCGAGGTGAGCGGATCAAAACCGGAATCAATCTCTTGTTTATCATTGTAACCATCGCCATCGGTGTCTTTATTACGCGGATCGGTTCGATAAATATCTTTTTCCTGTTTATCGGTCAAGCCATCGCCGTCGCTATCAATCTTGTCATCAAGTAAACCGCCTGAAACCGGTGCCTTTTGGGTATCGCCGGACCAATAATAAGCGGCGGCAAAATAGGCGCTTGTGCCCAGGGCACATACACCCAAAACCGCTAAAATCAGAGCAATAATCAAGAGGATTTTCATTTTATTGCTTAATCGGCATTACCACATAGGTATAGCCGTCTTTTTTGGCGCTTTTGAAGACGCCGGGGCCGGAAGAACTATTGGTCAAAAATTGAACTTGCTCATCTTTAAGGCAATTAAGACCATCCAACAAATAGCGATGATTGAAAATGACTTCTGAAGTTTCCCCTTTTATTTTGGCTTTTATTTTAGAATTATTTTTACCTACCTGGGAGGAAGATGCTTCGAGCGATGTTATTTGGGCCGGCACATTAAATTCAAAACGAATATCATTAGCACCTTCGCGTGAAAATAAACCGGTTACTTTTATACCCTGGAGTAGTTGATCGCGGTCATAAAGCGCCTCGGTTTGAAAATTGTCAGGGATAATTTGCTTGTAATCTGGGTATTGTCCCTCAACTAATCTGGTAACCAAGCTGGAATCTCCGTATTCAAACATCATTTCATTGTCGGATAAAGAAATAATCAATTTTTCTTCGGTTTCTTGTCCGATGATATGTAATAACTCAGCGAAGGTTCGGGAAGGGACAATGGCGTTTTTAGGCTTGCCTTCAATTTTTGCTCCGGAAATAATACCTTCAGCCAAACGATAACTGTCGGTCGCCGCCAAAGTCAATTGGCTGCCGACAAAAGACATAAAAACACCGGCTAATTCAGGGCGTGATTCATCCGAAGCGGCGGCAAAAACAACTTTTGAAATCAGAGAGACAAAGTCGGAAGCGCTGACAGTACAAATTTTCTTATCTTTTATTTTTGGAATCAGAGGAAATTCTTCAGGATCTATGCCGTTTAGCGTGGCATTAAAATCGCCGCAAGAGATTTTTAATATTTTATCTTGTGATTGCAGGGTTATATTTTCAGGCGGTAAAGACCTGACATATTCGGATAATAATTTTGCGGGGACAGTCACAGATCCAGGTTCTTCGACTTTACCCCTTATTTTAACGGTAATTCCGGTTTTTATGTCGGTCGCTGAAAGTTTCAGTTGCCCATTTTCCGTTTGAATTAAAACATTAGCCAAGACCGGTAAGGTGGCGTCAGTCCCGACGGCTTGACTGACTATTGAAAGCCCGTGATTTAAATTTTCCTGAGTACAAATAATTCTCATAATAGTTAGTAATTTATTTAAATATCTTTATTGTATATAGTAAGGGTTGTGAATTCAGGGGAAAAGTGGTTTAAAGCTCTGAGTAGAAAGAAATTATTTGGGGATTGTAATTGGGTAAAGTTTTTGGATAAGGTGAATAAGATTCGTGATTAAATTTTTACTTGGTGAGAGAGTGGAAAACCGTATGTTTTTTCCACAATTTTTTCCACCCTATTTTTTACTTATACTCCGTTTATCCACTAGGGGAGATAAAGACGTTGGCGAATTAAATCAACTTCCTGGCGTAATTGTTCATTAGCATCAACTTCATCCTTTATTTTTTCACAAGCATGCATCGCGGTAGTATGATCTCGCCCGCCCAGTTCCGTACCGATTGAAGGGAATGATGCATTTATTTCCTCGCGCATTAAAAACATCGCAATCTGACGCGGATTAACTATTTCTTTTTTTCGACTCACTCCCTGTAAATCAGCAGCAGTCAGATTATAGAAGGTGGTGACGGTATCGATTATCTGTTTAGGCGATAAGGCTTTTTTCTTGGGATTGGCGATGATATTAGCCAAAACGTTTTTAGTCATCTCAATGTCCGGCAGGTGGTCATTCAGTTGTGCATGGGCGATTACTCGGTTCAGCGCCCCTTCCAGTTCCCTGATATTGTGCTGAATATTATTGGCAATATAATCAATAATATCATCACCGACATTGAACTTTTTATCCCTAGCTTTAGCGGAAAGAATCGCTTTTCTTGTCTCAAACTCAGGTTGCCCGATATCGGCAATCATCCCGCCCTCAAACCGGGAACGCAGACGATCTTCGATCGTCGGTATGGCTTTGGGCGGTCGATCGGAAGTAAAGACAGTTTGTTTATTGGCGTTGTAGAGAGAATTGAAAATATGAAACAGTTCTTCCTGGGTTTTTTCTTTACCGGAAAGAAATTGAATGTCATCAATCACCAAGACATCGTATTCCATATACATGTTTTTGAATTTCTCGATGGAATTGTTCTTGATGGCATTGACCAATCCGCTGGTGAATCTCTCGCTGGTGGTGAAAAGTATGGTTTTTTGCGGAGCGCTGATTCTGATATGGTTTCCGATGGCGTGGAGAAGGTGTGTCTTCCCCAAACCGACCCCGCCGTAGATAAAGAGCGGATTGTATTGTTTGCCGGGGTTTTTCGCGACTGATTGGCAAGCGGCGTGGGCGAGTTCATTTGATGATCCGACCACGAAATTTTCGAAGGTATAACGTGGATTCAGGTTGGTCTTGCTGTCAACTTCTTCAAAAACAGGGATGGGAACCTGATTTTCTTGGACGGCCCGAGCGATAGGCAGCGCGGTGGCCGCTTGATGAGGAACCGTACCTATTTGATACGCCACACGCCGTATTTTGTTATTGGTTACTCGTTGGAGAGCGGAGAAGATCTCTTTATTGAGTTTGTTTTCAAGCCATTCTTTGGCGAAACCATGCGGAACGCCGATAATAAATTCCCCGTTGTCCGAGGAAATAATGCCGGTACCTTTAAACCAGGTATTGAATTTAGCCTTACTAATGACGAGTTCTAGCTCACCAAGAACTGTTTGCCAAATTTGGTTATTATCCATGCCGGCCCTTAGGTAAACGCCTGCCTTAACCGGCTCTGGAGCCGGTATCAGGGGCAAGTGCTTAGAGTTATTTTTAGTTTCACGACAAGTATAGCATAGAGAGGTGATAGATAGACGTCAAGGATTGTTTAAAAAGTGTTGATAGAATGTGTATGAAAATTTATTGACAGAATATTTAATTTGTAAATTATTTTAAAATTTTGATATTTTTAGTCTCTGCGTTGACGCCTGTCAGAATCCAAGCTATACTGCTACTTGCTTATTATCACTTAAATGTTGTTCTTATGGGCAAAACTAAACGAACTTATCAGCCCAAGAAGCGGAAACGCGCCAGACAACACGGCTGGCGGAAACGAATGCGCAAGCGCGATGGGCGCAATGTTATCAAGCGCCGACGGGCTAAAGGTCGCCGTAAACTGACGGTTTAATTATGTTACCCCGTTCTTCTCGATTGTCAAAAGACTGGCTAATTAGCAAGGTCCGGCGTCGCGGGCGGCGGATATCGGGGCGTTTCTGCTTGGCTTTTGTTCTGGCCATGCCGAATTCTTCCTCCCCTACCAGATGCGCGATTATTGTGGCCAAGCAAGTTTCTAAACTGGCGGTCGAGCGAAATTTAGCCAAGCGCCGGGTCAGTGAAGTTTTACATGAGTTTTGGCCACGGCTTCGTCCCGGCTTTTCCTTGGTGTTATCGCTTTCGCCTCGTGCGCGACAGGTCTCATATCAAGAGTTGCGCCGGGATTTGGCTTCAACCTTGCTCAAAGCTCGTTTACTTGACTGAGATGACTATAATTACATCGTTTATTCTACGCCTGATCCGGTTTTATCAAAAGTACTTATCGCCGGATCATGGGATGCTATTTTCTCACCTCTACCCGGGCGGTTGTTGTAAATTCTACCCCACTTGCTCGGAATACGGCTATCAAGCGTTTAGCCGCTATGGGGTGATAAAGGGCGGATGGCTCACGATTAAGCGGATTGTGCGCTGTAATCCTATCAGTTTGGGCGGGATTGATGAAGTTCCTAAGGCTTAAAATGAATTTATGAATTGGTTTATCTTAATCTATACCGAAGTTCTCTATAAACCGTTGTTTAACGCGATGGTTTTTTTGTATGATCTGATCCCTTGGCAGGGCTGGGCGTTGGCATTTGCGATCATTATTCTGACCCTGATTATAAAACTGGCCCTCTACACCATGTCTTCTCGCTCGATTATTGCCCAGCATGAAATGCAAGAGCTTCAGCCCAAACTGAACGATATTAAAGAGAAATACAAGAAAGACAAAGAAAAACAGAGCCAGGAGATAATGAAGTTTTACAAAGAAAACAAGATTAATCCTTTTTCTTCTTGTCTGCCATTACTGATCCAGCTGCCCATACTTATCGCTTTGTATCGGGTTTTTCTCAAGGGAATCAGTGATCCCAATGAATTAACCACCAATCTTTATCCTTTCATCACCAATCCCGGGCAGTTACAAGCCAATTTTTTGGGAGTTCTTGATTTTTCAACCCCAAATATAACATTGGCGATTCTGGCCGGAGTAGCTCAGTTTTTTCAATCCTGGCTGATGCTAAAAATGCGGACCAAGAAAGAACTTGAACGCGAAGCGGAAAGAAAACGCCGAGCTAAACTAAAAGGCGGCGCTCCTGATTTTGCCGATACCGCCACCAATATGACCAAGCAGATGACCTATGTCATGCCGGTCATTACTGTGTTTATTTCCCTCAGCTTACCCAGCGGACTGGCTTTTTACTGGATTATTACTACCCTCTTCGCTATCGGCCAGCAATGGCTGGTCATGAAAAAGAAAGAACAGCTGGAATTAGCCGCCGAGAAAAAGAATAATTCCTAGTATTCGCTTTTTGCCTTACCGCTCTGGTGTTAAAGATCAAAGATAAAGGATCAAAGAATATATGTCGCCAGAACAGCAAAAAATACTCCAGAAAATAATCTCTGAAATAGGCTATTATTTAGGGGAAAAAGCCAAGGTCGATTTTGATAATTCGAGCGATCCTTCGATCACACAAGTAAACATTACCGTTTCCGATCCATCTTTATTGCTAAGCGATGGTGGTGGAAATTTGATTGCCTGGCAGCATTTGTGCCGGATACTCTTTCGCAAACGAACTGAAACGGCGGTCAATTTTGTCCTGGATATCAATAATTATCGCCAGGATCGGCAAAAATACCTGGCTTCTCTCGCCTTTGATATGGCTCAAAAAGTAGCCGAAGAAAAACGCTTAGTGATACTAAAGCCGATGAATTCCTACGAACGGCGGTTGATTCACCTGACTTTAGCGGAAGACAAGAGAGTATCGACCGAAAGCCTCGGTGAAGCGGAGGAACGACGAGTAATCATCAAACCTCAAAATAAATAAACATGTCCAAGTGTCGCGCGTCTAATTTGGTCGGGAAGGTATTAAAAAATACCGATCCGAAAATTTCCGATGATAAATTGCTCCATTTATTAGTCAATGCTGATAATGGGGCTATTTTGGCTTTTATCGGCCGGAAGCAGATACTTGTGCCGGATAAAATTATACTCTCCCCCGCTCCGGTCAAGCTCCTGGGCCGATTACCGGAGACAGAAAGTAAAGAATTTATCCATTTGGCGCTGAAAAATCGCCAGTTTGTGCTGAAAAGCCGGGTTGAAACCGAGAGCGGGCACTATTTGGGACGAGTTTTCGATTTTGAATTTGATGATATTTCTTGGAAAATACAGCGTATTTTTATTTCTGATCGGATTTTGTTTCGAGCGCTGACCGAGCAGTTGCAAATCCCCAAAGAAGATATTTTATTTATCGGCAAAGACAAAATAATCGTCCGGGACGGGCTAATCAAGCGCGAAAACATGGCTCGAGTGGCTCAGCCCAACTCGGAATATGTCGGCGCGGACAGCGGTGCCACTTTGAGTAGAAACCTCTGAATCAATCTTTTTTACAAAAACACCCGCCGATTCGGCGGGTGTTTTTCTCTTATTCTTTAAAGCGAAATCAGTTCCGCGCGGACCACAATTCGCTGGTGATTTGTCCCGACCGGATAGCAGGAAATTATACTTAGCGTCGGCCGATTGGTTTTGCGGAAAATATTCGGATCGGCCGGATCGTAATCGTTTTTCCGTGAAGTTATTCGATAGCGCAATTTAATCGAACCGCCGGTGATGACTATTTCATCACCACGCTCGACTTTATCCAAATTGGCGCAGAGAGTATCGTAATCTCCGCGCGATCCAAAACGGCCGGAGCTGTGACAGAAAAATACCGCATCTCCGTCTTCGCCCGGGAAAGCCGTTTTATCGTAATGGACATAGCCTCCCTTGAGCCCTTCATAAATTTCCGGCTCGTCACGCGAAGTGACAAAGACCAAAGGAGCCGATGTCCCTATTTTTGAAATTTCCATGGCATAATTTTCCAAATCCGGATTGATTCTGATAATTGATCCGTCGAGCGGGTTTGAGCCGCTCATGATTTCTATCCCGTCATTTACTCCATCGCCGTCCGAATCAGGCAGAGAGGAATTTGTTCCATATCGATCACGTTCCCATTCGTCTTTAATCAGGTCGCGGTCGCTGTCCACCACTCCTTGGTAAGTACTTCGAGGATCGTAGCCGTTTTCCAGCTCTTCTTTATCGCTAAAACTATCTCCGTCGGTATCGGTATTTTTCGGATTGGTTTGAAAGAAACTTGTTTCCAGGTAATCGGGCAGTCCGTCTTCATCGGTGTCAATTTTGGCCAGGGCGGTAGGCTTTTCGCCGTTTATCGTCGCGCCTTCGGCTGATTCTTCGGTCGGCTCCGCGCTCATACTATTGGTGCTAAACCAATAACCGACTTCCGCCTTAATTTGGTCAAACATAATGATTGCCGGAGCGATCGCCAGCCCTAAAAATATCACAAAAGTGATCCAAAAAAGTTTTGATTTCCGTTTAGGTTGCGGGAAGATCACTTCAGCCATAAGGATTTTTTATAAATACGCTTTCCGTCGGACAAAAACCAGGGTGATACCGGCGATTATTGTCAGAGCCATGAAAACAAAGAGATAAGTTAAGGAATTTCCGCCGGTCTTTACCATTGTTTGATCTTCCGGAGCCACACGATCGGCTGTTTCTTCCGGAGCGATAGTGGTGGTGGGTGTTATCGTCGCCGTGGTGGCGGCTGTTACCGTCACGGTTGGGGTCGGAGTGACTACCGGAGTGGCGGTGGGAGTCAAAACAGGAGTCGCTGTCGGAACCGGCGTTGTGGCAGGAGTAGGCGTGATAACCGGAGTATTGGCCGGTACCGGAGTGATGTTTGGTGTCAAAGCCGAAGCAATCGCCAGGGAGGAAGGGCTGTTATTATTACTTACTTTGCGTGAGCCATTCATAGCCAAGGTTGCGGTATTGGTGATGGTAGTTTGATCCGCAGTGTCGCTTTTAACGGTGACCTGAAAACGAATCAGCTGGGTTTGGCCGCTCTGTAAGGAAATATTGGCAATTTCCACATTAGTTTCGCTGGAATTGTCCTTGGAACCGGTTGGGGTACTCAGTACTGTTAATCTTTCAGTGGCAGCCGGAATAGCATCCGAGACGGATAATCCATCCAGTTCGGATTCGGCGGAATTGTGCAGAGTTAAGGTATATGTTATCCGGTCGCCTTTTTGAAGCGAGGTCCCGCTGGCGGGATCGGAGGTCTCGGTAAAGGTAATATCATCCAGTGAGGCTAATTTAGGGGTGGTGGAAATGGTATCGGACGGCACGGTGGCGAGAGGAGAGGTTTTTTCGATTCCCACTGCCACTAAAACTTGATGATAGGTGTTTTTCACTTCAGTCGGAAAAACGAAGTATCCGACCAATCCGGCCGCGACTAAAGCAAATACAACAATCATTGTCGTCATTAGTGCCGGTGATAGCCGCCGGGAGCGAAAACTCTTCGGGGGTAAAATTGTTTTAGCGGTATCGGCCGCCGGAGTTGGTCTCGATTTCGGTGTTAAGGGAACTGATTTAGGTCGAATCGGCATCGGCTGGGGTCTTTGAAATTGAGACGCAGAAGTTGATCCTGAAGAAACCATCCGTTTTGGCGCCGTGGAGGGAGAAAAACGCTGGTATCGGTAAGGCGTGCCGGGAGTCACCGGTTTGGGCGGGATAGGCGGTGTCGGCCTGGCGGGAGCCTGGTTGTAGTCACCTGGCGTGGTTTTAGGCCGTATTGGTGATGTAATTGGCACGGAGGGTTTCATTGTAGGGGTTCCGGTCTGTCTGAGGTCCTTATAGTTAACGTTTTTAACCGGCGGTGTCGGTGTTTGAAAAGGCTTATCTCCCCTGTCAAAAGGGCGCGGGGTATTCTGATTAGCCGAAAAACGCGATGGAACCATCGGTGGTTTTGCTGGCTTCTGAGCCGGAGATCCCGAGGACAAGGGACGAGAAGTCAGCGGTGCCCGAGGTTGGGAATTGTCAAAGAGGTTAGCCATAAAAGATATTTACGAGTGTCCAGAGGGCTGTTTTGGCTTTTTATAAGCCAAAACTTAGCTTATCTTCCGAAACACTCTATTTAAGCATAAAAATACCAATAGGTCAATAAAATGGATTGTATTTTAGTCTTATTACCTTTAATTACCATTGTTTTTGGTAAATCTGAGGTAAAAAATAAGGGAGAACCCATTGGTTCACCCTTACTTATTTTTTACTTTGTAATCTAATTATAGCAGGAAAATTAAAGTCTGTCAAAGGGAAAAGGTGGAAAAAAGGATATTGGAGTAAAGAGTCTTTCGTAAAACTCTTTATAACAATATCCTCTCGTCAGAGTTGATTTAGGCTTGTCCTGATTCGTCCGGTATTCTTTTCTGTGGTTTAATTTGACCGGTGCAATAAGATTGAGCCAATGGGTAATCACTGGGAGTTGGCGGTTTCCCTTTTTTTCTTATGATAGTTATTTCGCAATTTCACATTCGAATGGGGCAGAGTCAAACTTGGGTGGTCCAAATATTATTTGAACCTCTTTGCCGGCGAGAAAATCTGACAATAGTTCTCCCGGTACCTGAAAGAAGATTTTCATTTTTCCTCCTGTTTCCGTCACAAGATTGTGACCAATTACCTTAGCAAATGCCGAGATTGTGTCAACTGCGCAGAAAAGTAAACAATTGACTTTTGGCTTAAATAAGGCTAGAATCCAGATATATTTATCGTCTTTCTTTCTTGTGAATCTAGCCTGATTTCACTTAGTGAATCAGCTTTAGGAGATTTTTGGCAGTTTAAGAAACATCGTTTTATGTCCTTTGTTAAGCGTAAAATTGCCATTTCCACCGCCTTTCAGTTTTCCGGGAAAATAATCTCCACCCTATTGGGACTGGTTTCTATCGCTATGATTACCAGGCATCTCGGGGTGGAAGGCTATGGCCAGTATGCTACCGCAATTACTTTTGTCGGTATTTTTTCGATTATCGCCGATATGGGGCTGTACATCTATGTGGTGCGGGAGATTTCCAAAAAGGCGGAGGAATCGGAATATATCGTCAGTAATGTCTTTACTTTCCGAATTATCAGCGCCTTGGTTTTACTGGCACTGGCTCCTTTAACGGCACTATTTTTCCCATATGGTTCGGTCGTGCAGACGGCGATACTGATCGCGACTTTGTCATTCTTTTTTATTTCACTGAATCAGGTTTTGATCGGAGTTTTTCAACGGGAGTTTGACACCAAGATGGTGGCGGCGGGAGAAATAGTCGGACGGGTGGTATTAATTGCCGCTTTGGCTCTGGTCATCTGGTGGAATCTCGGTTTAACGGCGGTCATCTGGGCACTGGTAATCAGCAGCGCCGCTAATTTTTTCCTTGTTTTTTTCTCGGCTCGTAGCCGAATCAAAATCCGGCTAAGGTTTGATATAAAGTTTTGGAAAGAAATTTTCAAGGTTACCTGGCCGATCGCTATTTCCGTCGTGCTTAACGCGATATATTTTAAACTGGATATGGTATTTTTGTCTGTCATGAAATCGGAATATGACGTGGGGTTGTACGGCGAAGCTTATAAAATTCTGGAAGTTCTAATCGCTTTCCCCGCCATGTTTGCCGGCTTACTCATGCCGTTGCTAAGCCAGAGCGCCTTTGTCGATTGGCCTAAATTTAAAAATGTTTTAGGGAAAGGTTTTGATTTTTTAATTATGGCCGCCCTGCCGATCTTGGTGGGCGGCTGGGTATTGGCGGAGCCGATCGTGGTTTTTGTGGGCGGACGGGATTTTGTCGGCGCGGCGCCGATTTTAAGGATTCTGGTGATCGCGACGGCGCTGATTTTCATCGGCAATTTATTTGCCAATGCGGTCGTGGCGGTTAACAAGCAGAAACAAATGGTCTGGATGTACCTCCTGACCTCTGTCGCCGCGGTCATTTTATATTTTGTGACGATTCCCCCTTTTTCTTATTTCGGAGCGGCCTGGTCGACGGTGGCGGTGGAAGCCCTGATGGCTTTGTTGGCTTTTATCATGGTTTGGAAAACATCTCGCGCCCGGCCGTCACTGAAGAATTTAGGCAAGGCGATTTTGGCCGCGGCGGTGATGGCCGGCGTCCTGATTATCGGGGTGAATTGGTGGCCCGGGGACATGGTCTGGTGGAAAATGGTAATATTGTTAGCACTGGGCTTATTCGGGTATATCTCTATTATCCTTGGTACTGGAGCAATAAGTCGAAAAGATATCAACGAGATTGTTAGGACTAAGGCGCCCAGTAAAGTTTAAAGATTTAAAGTTCAAAATTTAAGGGAAATTGAAATATAGTAATATAAAAGTTCAACTTTAACACTTTGAGTTCCGAACTTGCTGGCGTAATCAATTTACTTATGAATATATTAATTATCAAAAATCCGATTTCTTCACAGCCGCACGGCGGCGGAGAGCGGCATACCATGCAATTGGTTGATCATTGGCGGAAGAATGGCCACAAGATCTATTTTGCCACAACTTGTCCTTATCTGCGTGATATGGCACGGCATGACCGATTCAAAGTTGACGATATCAGTTGGGCGGGAGCCGAAGCCGTGACGGAAAAAGCCCTGGCCGCTTTTATTTTTTCTTGGCCGATACTGCGCCAGCGCTGGCAAAAATATTTGGCTAGAATGAAAAAGGAATACCAAATCGAGGTTTTGTATATATATTCCTGGAACGAAAAATTTCTTCTTGGCCCAATCGCTCGCAAGCTTGGAATGAGGCTGGTTTTTGTGGAGCACCGTTTGCTGGAAAATTTCATCCGCCTCAATCCCTTTCGGAAATGGTATGTGAAAAACTCCGCCTTGGGCGCTGTGGTGGCGGTATCGGAAGCTGTTAAGCGCGGTGTTTTGGCGGTCGGCGTTCCAGAAGAGAGAGTAAGAGTAATTTATAACGGCATTGATTTGGCTGAGTTTGAAAACTTTAAGAAACAGCCCCATCGCGGATTGCGCTTCGGCACGATCAGCCGTCTTTCCGGCGACAAAGGTTTGGGAAACCTGATTGGAGCGGCGATGAAAATCAGGGAAACAATACCTGACATTATGGTGGAAATTGTCGGTGACGGTCCGGATCGAAAAATGTTGCTGGATTTGGTGAAAAAGCTCGGGTTACACGATACGGTCCGGTTTCACGGCAGTCTCCCGCGCAATCAGGTGGTAAGATTCTTGGGCACCTTGGATATTTTTACTCTGACTCCGACTCACGGCGAATCTTTTGGCTTGGTCTTGGCCGAAGCCGGTGCCGCCTTTCTCCCTTGTGTTGTGACTGATGTCGGCGGGGTGGCTGAAGTGGTCAAAAATAACGAGACCGGAATCGTCGTTCCGGCGGAAAATTCGGCGGCGCTGACCGTGGCGCTGAAAAAACTTTTGGATAATTCCGCCTGGCGGGAAAGATTGGGACGCGCTGCCAGGGCGCGAGTGGAAAAGATGTTTACGCTGAAGAGGATGCTGAATGATTTTGATCAATTATTATTACCCGAGCGGTAATTAATCTTAAGTATTATCAAATGGTGATCGGTATTGATATTCGCGCTCTGTCAGGACAGAAGGCCGGCAAAGGCTGGTCCGTTTATCATATCCTGAAAAAGTTGGCTTTTTTACCTGAAGCCAGCCAGCACCGATTCGTTTTGTATGCCAAAGACAAGCCGTCTTTGGACTTCGCCCTGCCCGCTAATTTTTCCGTCCGGATAAAAAAGCACCCCAGCCTCTTGTGGCATTGGGCGGTGGCCAATGAATTAAATTTTTCACGCCGAATTGATGTTTATTTTTCCCCGGTTTCTTTTATTGTCCCGGCCCTGGTGCCCGGGAAATGCGTGGTGATGGTAAATGACTTGGTGGCTCGTCTTTTCCCGACCGCTCATAACCGCAAAGCGATGGTGATTGAAAATCTGACTTTGTCGCCGGCGCTGAAGAAATCCCGAGCGATTATCGCTATTTCGGAGAGCACGAAGAATGATCTGATAAAGTATTATCCTTTTACCAAAAGTAAAATCACCGTTGCATATTTGGCGGGCAATGGTTTTCCCGATGTGGCCAGCGAATCAGAGCAACAGGCCGTGCTTCTGAAGTATAAATTGCCGACGAAATTTTTGTTTTTTATCGGAACCTTTGAGCCGCGCAAAAATATAGTGCGAATTATCGAGGCCTTTGCCCGCGTCCAGGGTGAGATTGGCGCGGATCTGGTTTTGGCCGGAAAAAAGGGCTGGCAGTGGGAAGAAATTTTTGAAAAGATTAAACACTTGAAACTGGAGTCGAAGGTTCGTTATTTAGATTATGTTGATAGTAAAGATTTGCCGCTTTTGTATCAACTGGCCGATCTTTTGGTTTTCCCTTCGCTTTATGAGGGCTTTGGCTTGCCGGTGTTGGAAGCCATGCAGGTGGGTTGTCCGGTATTGACCAGTAACGTTTCTTCGTTGCCGGAGGTGGCTGGCCAAGCCGCGGTTTTGGTCAATCCTCGGAGTATTTCCGAAATTGCCAACGGTATTAAAGAAGCGTTGCGCCGACGTGAGGAATTGATTAATCTGGGGATAGTTCAGGCCGAAAAATTTTCTTGGAAGAAAACAGCCGAAATCATTTTAGAGATATTGTCTGAAAAAAAAACGGCGACACCGTAAAGATGTCGCCTGGGAGTGGTTGATTCCGTTAGATTTCTTTTTCCCAGCCGTCGGCCGCGGCCAATTCAGTTATTTTGGCGATTAGCGCGACCAGGCCAAGTGACTGGTTTTCCGGAGCCGTTATCAGGGTGTGAGCGCGACGCGCGCAATTAGATTCCGCTTGTCGGGCACGACTGTCCAGATACATAGCTAAGCCTGTAGATCCGTTTTTTTCCGCTTCCCTGATAATTTCTGGCATCAGCCAATTCCACTGTGATTTTGCGACAATGTTTCCCATAGGCACCTCCTTTCGCAAAAATCAGCATATCATAACGAAATCAGATGAAAATAGCAACTAAAAAAGGAAAATTTTTCTCCTGGTTGATACTGGCTGGTACCGCGGTTGTTTTGATCGGGGCTTTTTTAAGCGCCTATTTTACTTGGCTGGCCATTCCGATTATTATCGGCGTTGTTTTATTTATCGCGGCATTGGTATTGATTCTGGATAAGCCTTGGCTCGGCGTGCTGTTAACGGCTTTCTTTTTGCCTTTTGAAAGAATCGGCGGCTTCGATCTCATCGGCCAAAATACCATCAAAATCAATCAATTGTTCGCCGCGGCGACAATTATCGCCTGGCTGCTTTGTTATCTGATTATTACCAGAAAATCTCCGACCCGCACCCCGATTACCTGGCCGATACTCGCCTATCTGGCGGTGGCGACAATTTCACTCATCAATGCCGTCAATTTGGAACGCGCTTTGATGATTTGGATTTTCACTTTTTTCGTCATGATGTTTGCTCTGACAATTTCTCAGGTGGTGACCGAAGCAACCCATGTCCGTAAAATAGTTTTGGCCTTGCTGATCTCGGCCGGTTTGGTGGCGTTGTTCGGCCTTTATCAATTCGCCGGTGACGTGGTGGGACTGCCGGCCACCTTGACCGGATTGAGGAAGCAGTACACCGATATGGTTTTTGGCTTTCCTCGGATTCATTCCACCGCCCTGGAACCGCTCTATTTCGCGGATTATTTATTGATCCCGATATCAGTCGGTTTTATGGTTTGGGTCACGGCGCGCAAGGATGAAGCCAAGAGACTCTCCTGGCGCAAAATAAAAATATCCCACCGGACGATATTGCTGGGGATTTTAGTGCTTTCGGTTTTGGCTTTGGTTTTGACCCTGTCTCGGGGCGGGTATCTCGGCCTGGCCGCGGCCGGGGCCGTATTATTGGCGCTAAGTTGGCGAAAAATATTTCACTGGAAAAATTTTGTTCCAATTATTCTGATTATTGCTTGTGCTTCTTTGGGCGTGATTGCTTTTCTTAATTTTTCCGGAAAGTTCTCGATTGATAAATTTTGGCAGCAAGCCACAGAGTATAAAAAAGGAATCAGTGTCGAAGAGCGTTATGATTCTTATAGCGAAGCCGAGAAATTATGGGACGAAAATATTTATTTTGGGATCGGTCTGGGAAATTTCGGTCCGCGAGTGGCGCCGTCTCCCCGAGTGATGCCCAAAGAAGGCTGGGCGATCGTGAATAATGAAACTTTGGAAATATTGGCCGAAACCGGTATTTTCGGCCTGGCGGCGATAGTTGGGCTGTTTATTTTGGTGTTGTGGCGGGCGGTGGCGGGATTGATCAGAGCTCGCATGATTGCCGATGAAAAAAAGAGGGTTTACCTTTTTGCGGTTTTAGGCGGCTTGTTGGCCGCGCTGATAGGTATTCTTGTCCAGTATCAGACATTTTCCACTTTATATATTCTCCATGTCTGGTTCGTGGTCGGGATGATTGAGGCGGTGCGAGCCGTGATTGACCGACAGTTACCAAACAGTCTGTCGAAAAAATGATATAATCACCGTTTCCTGCGGTAATAATTTTCTCGCCTGAAAGCCCTTCGGCAACGGCTCGAAAATTATTACCGCAGGAAATCTCTTAAGGATACTAATTATCAGAATTTGTTAAATGGTGCTATCTCGCCAAAATTTGATTACCATAATACTCTGTCTCGTCTTGTCGGGCGGGGCTTTTTTACGTCTGTATCAATTACCTTCCCTGTTGCATTTCGCCGATGATGAAGGGCGCGATATGCTGATTGCGGAAAAAATAGCGGCCGGAGAGGATTTCCCCTCGCTTGGCCCATCTTCCAGCACCAGGAATTTTTATCTGGGACCGGTTTTTTACTATGCGATGGGGTTGACTTTAAAAATCTGGGATCATCCGGCATCCCCGGCGATTATGGTGGCGCTGATCAGTGTGGTTACCGGATATTTGCTTTATCGCCTGGGTAAAGATGTTTTTTCGCCGTCAGCCGGTTTGATTATGACCGCGCTTTGGTCTTTTTCTTATGCCGCGATTCTCCAGGGCCGTTGGGCTTGGCATCCAAATGTTTTACCTCTGTTCGTCACGGCGATAATTCTTTGTCTTTTCCATTTGCGGCGTCCCGAGAATAACGGCTGGCACGGCGATAATTGGTATGTGATCGGTTTATTTGCCAGTGTGGCGATTGCCGTTCAGCTTCACGCTACGGCCTTCCTGTTGATCCCCGCCATAATCATCTATTGGCTCTTTTTCCCACCTAAAATCAAGCAGCCATGGGCTTGGACGGCGGGATTAGTCGTCGCTCTGGGCTTAGTAGCTCCCGTACTGGCCTATGAATTGAGAAACAACTGGAACAATATCGGCGGGGCTTTTAATCAATTACGCCAAGGCGAACCATATCCGGTGGATAATAGGTTTCTTTATGCGGGCAAAAGCCTGATGTGGTCCATCGCCGATTTGTTTGGAAATATTAAATATATAGGGCTATGGCTGGTCTTGGTAACAATTCCGGTGTCAGTAGTTTTTATCTGGAACTTAGTGAAAAATGTCATTATAAAATTCCGGCCTATCAAATGGTTTTTGACTATTTTTCTGCTTATCATCGGATCTTTCTATGTGTTCTTTAGCGGGCAGTTATTTCCGCATTATTTTATTTTGATTTTTCCGGTGGTTTTTATGTTGATCGGCTTGTTATGGGAAACTCTTAAAAAATATACCTGGTGCCGCTATCTTTTGATTGCCAGCTTTGTCGCTATTAGCTATGCTGGAATCAGCGCGACGATTAATCTGGTGGGCGCCTTACAGCGCGGCGATGCGGTTGGTTCGTACGGTGTTCCAATCAAAGACGAACAGGCCGCGGTGTCTGCGATCAAAGCTAAATTTGTCGACCGGGTCGAGCTCAATACCCGCGCGCTTGATTCCTATGATCGGGCTTATCAGTATCTTTTGGAAAAAAACGGGATAACAGTTTCGACGGATGCGAGTACAAAAGTTGTTCTCTATCGCGTTAGCGAATCGCCCGACCTGAGTGACCTGGAAGAATCCTTTGATTCTTTTGAGCGCGAGACTTTCGGGACAGTCGGATTATTAATCGGTCCTAAAAAATAATGCTTACTATATTAATAATCAGTTTAGTGGTGGCGCTGGTCGTCGCCTTGGCGATGTGGCGTCTGGATTGGGCCGTTGGCCTAGTTATTTTGTTATTACCCTTTTATGGCGTGCGCTTCAGTCTGGGCGGCATTCCATTCACTTTACTGGAAATTGCCTTGCTGGCCTTGGCTGTCGTATTTCTTTTCCGTTTTCAGCTTTATCGCTTAAGTTTCTTCAAGCAGGCGCTGGATCGTGTTCCTTTTAAAATACCGATTGTAATATTTTTGGCGGCGGCTTCTCTGGGTGTGATAGTTTCTCCGGCACTTTATGACGCCCTGGGAGAATGGCGTGCCTATTTTATTGAAGCGTTGATTTTCTTCTTTATCTTTGTAAATGTAGTACGCCGTGAGCGGGAACAAAAAACTGTGCTTTGGTCGCTGGGCGCGACGGCATTGGTTGTTTCTATTTATGCGATCATCCAGCACTTCAGCGGTCTAAATATTCCCGAGCCCTGGGCCGGCGAGGCGGTTCGAAGAGTGACGGCGTGGTATGGCTATCCGGTGGCGGTGGCTCTCTTTTTAGCTCCATTGTCAGCTGTTTTCGCGGTCCTGTTGCTGTTACGCCAAACCGTATTGCCCCGGTTGTTTTCCCTGGCGGTGGTGGCCAGTGGTTTTACCGCAATTTATTTCACTCATTCCCGCGGAGCGATTATCGCTTTGTTGATAGCGATGATTGCTCTCGGCTTACTACCGACGAAACTTACTGGATTTAGTCCAAAGCTTACTCGTTGGTGGAAAATCGGAATTCTTGTCGTGGCGCTGGCCGGTTTTTTGGTGCTATTTCTGGCGCCGGGAATTTCCGAAAGCTTTGTCAGTGTTTTCACCGGCCAGGATAATTCCACCAATGTCCGGCTGGTGATGTGGCAAGGAACCTGGCGATTGATTCAGGATCATTGGCTTTTTGGCGCCGGTCTGGCCGGGTTTCCCGCTCTGTACGACCAGTATCGGGAAGCGCGCCATACCGAGTTGCTGTTGTATCCACATAATATTATTCTTAATTTCTGGGTGGAAATAGGTCTGGCCGGATTGGTCGCTTTTGTCTGGCTGGTGATTAATTTTTTTCGCAAAGGATTTTCCGCCCTCCAAAAGCGCAGTCATGTCACTCCCTTGGTCTTGGCGGCTTTGGCCGCGATGTTGGTTATGTTAATTCAGGGAGTGATTGATGTTCCTTATTTCAAAAATGATTTGTCCTTATTATTTTGGATTATCATCGGGCTGGTAACTTCCAGTTATGAAATATATCGCTTGGCCGCGAACAAGGATGGTGTTCATTAAGCCATTGACCGAAGGGCTCGGATGCGCTATAATGATAATACTAATTAATAAACGGTCGATCTAAAAAACAAAAATTTCTCCGGGTGACGGAGAATTACAATGGATAGCAACGTTTTCGATGATTTCTTCTGGAATTATGGCCAGTATTTTGCCGCTTTCTTCGTGGTTGACGGTGAAATTTACGACATAACCGAAATGCTTCAAGCTAAATAACCAACGGGTGGAGACCTCCACCCGTTTTGTGATGATTCAAATGAAAAAAATTATTACCAAGCTAATTGTTGTTTTTCTGGGCGTGACTATGTTTTTTCCCTTGATCAGTCAGGGGCAAGGTTTTAATAAGAATAATGTTATTTCCGATGAGTTTCTGGCGACCAGTGATAAAATGAGCGGATCAGAAGTGCAGAATTTTTTGGAAACTCAGCGTGGGCGCCTGGCCAGTTACCGCACGCGGGATATTAATGGCGTGGAAAAAAGCGCCGCCGAAATTATTTACGAGGCGGCGGCTCAATTTAAAGTTAATCAGCGTTTCCTTTTGGCTTTGTTGGAAAAAGAGCAAGGTTTACTCTCTAATCCGAATCCTTCGGCCAAGGCTTTGGACTGGGCGACCGGTTTTGGACCGCTGGCCTCGGCCAAGTATCGAGGATTTGGCGCCCAGGTTTACTACGCGGCCAAAGCGATGGGGCGTGATTATGATCTTTATTCTGATTATTATCGCGGTTTCCCGGTGGGGAGAGAAACTATTACAGAGGACGGAGAAAGAGTGCGCCCAGAGAACAACGCCACTCGTAAATGCTATATCTATAATCCCCTGGTCGGCGGACCGGACAAAAATTGGGGTGCCAATTGGCTGTTATGGCAATTAATTAATGTAAAATTTGCATCAGCGTTTGCGCGGTACACCGGCACGGGAATTGACGACAGAAACTTTATGGCGGCTGATTTCGCCGCCGGCAAGTACTTCTACCGCGAAGGAACGGCGGTAAAGGTGGCGGGCGGACGAGCGACTTACGTGATCGAAAACGGCCGCCGCTATCACTTCACCGGTCCCAATGCCCTGCGACTGCGCTACAATCCGAAGGAAGTGGTCACTATATCATTGGAAGAATTTTCTTCATATCCCGAAGGTGGCGCCATGGGACTACCTGACGGTATCGCTGTTCAGCGTCAAAAGGGAGGCGCGGTCTATATTGTGGCGGATGGTGAGTTGCATGGCGTGCCCGATGCCCAAGTCTTGAGCCAATTGGGATACCACCCTTCCCAAGTGGTCAAAGTGACCGACGCGGAAATAAACAGTCAGCCCAAAGGAGAATCAATTTCTTCGACGAATCTGTCTCGTCCCAATAACCAATTGGTTAAAATCGCCGGGCAAAACTCTCTGTATGTCTATAAACAAAACAAGCTTTATCCGCTTTGGGACGGCAAGGTCAAAGAAGTCAATTTCCCCCACCACCCAGTAATTTTGATCAGCCAAGCCGAAGCCGATAATTACCAAATTGTGCGCCAGCGCCCGGTGTTATTCCGGGACGGGACTCTCTTGATGGCCACCGATGGATCGCGCGCCAAAGCTGTCTTTGTGATATCGGAGGGCGATCGCTATATCTTCAATTCCCGCGAGGCGCTGGAAGACAACGGCTATCAAATGAAAAATGTGATCAAAGTATCAAACAAAATATTACAGATGCATCGGGAGGGGCAACGCCGGGTAGAGGCGGAATAGTAGATTAGATGATCAATTGAAAAGGTGCGGCCTGCCGATTCGGTAGGCCGCACCTTTTGTAATTCACTTGACTGATTTTAACTAGTTGCTAGAATACAAAGAAGTAAAAATGCTGCTGAAGGGTAATTCCTCCGGAGGGGAAGATGCCGGGTAATGGGAAACATGCAGGCAAGGTGGAAATAGAGAGAGGGGCCACTTTTTCTGGATCTGCCGCGCTAGCCGTCCGCTAATCGGCGAGAATCCTATATTAAAGCGGCTTGGTGTCTTCTACCATTCAGTGGCGACCATTTTGGCCAGCCAGTTGGCGATTCTAGTCGAAAGACTTCAATCAACGACTGGCTTGGCCTCTTTTTTTTATTTTAAACAAAATCCCCCAGAATCAGTCCGGGGGATTTTATTTCCTGTTTTCACAGGCTGGTATGGGAGAGATTGATTATAGTTTACCTTCGTCCCAGGCTTTGCCGACAACTTTCTTTCGTTCTTCGGCCAGCTTGTCCAGTTCCGGTGCCAGAGAAGTAATAGTGATTTCCCCGCCTTCGTAACTGGCTTTGACGTTTTCGCCGGCTTTGCGTCCGTCGGCGACAGCTTTTCGAAGATTTTCCGGGTGATCAATGACGCCGCAAGGTCGGAAAAGATCATTGATACCTTCGATCGATTTTCGGTAGGATTTGAAGAATTCCGATTTCAAAGCTTCGCGGATGGTAGTCTCGTTGATATTATGGACATGGAATTGAGCGAAGACACAAGGTTCGATGGCGCCATTACCGCTAATGTGAAGATAAGCGCGGCCGGCAGCCAGGCAGCCTTCGGTCAAAATCCCGTCGCCCCAGAAATCAGCCATCAAAAATGGTCTATCGCTCTCGCGCATAGTACGAACGCGATTGCGGACGTAATTGCGCTGTTCCGGAGTGACCATCAGAGATGTGTCGGGTTTCTTTCCTACCGGCATATATTGGAAATACCAGGCAAAACCGGCGCCTTTGGCCATCCAGTAATCGATAAATTCATCGGTGGTGACTAGTTTGGCATTGTTTCGAGTGACTGTGACGGAGATCGCAACCGGTACGCCGTATTTGCGAAGGTAACTCATGGCGCGTACGATTCGATCGTAAGTGCCTTCACCTCGGCGGGCATCGGTTTCTTTTTGGTAGCCCTCGACGCTGATGCACGGGGTGACATTACCGACTTTTTCCAATTGCTTGGCCGTTTCTTCATCGATCAAAGTCCCGTTGGTATAGGTGATGAAGTACATGTCGTTGTGTTCTTTGAAGAGGCGGAGCAAATCAGCTTTGCGGACATAGGGCTCGCCGCCGGTAATGACGATAAAGTAATTGCCGAAACTTTTCATTTCTTTGCAAACGCGATCCATAACTTCATAGGATAAATCGCCGGTCTTTTTCTTGTTGTATTCGAAGGCATAGCAACCGGTACAGGTCAGATTGCAGCGCATGGTCGGACTCATGACACAGAGTGCCGGAGGAGCAAATCCTTCTCGTTCTTTGAATTCAGCGCGTAAAACACCGCCCTTAAAAATGGCGTTATTGGCCAGGTTATTTACCAGTTTAAATCGACAATTTGGTGACAGTTTTTTTGACCAAGCCAAGAAAACGTCGGTCATTTTTAGGGCAAATCCCTTTTGAAACCGCAGTTTGCGCGGATCGAGCTTTTTGGGATTTTCATCAAAGGATTTTATGATTTTCTTCCGGAAACCTTTGACGATTAAATCCAAGCCGGCGCGAGGAATGCGGGGCAAGGCCCAGGAGCCGGTTTTCGCGGCCAGGTGTTTTAATTTTTTAGTCAGTTTCGGACCGGATTTACTGGTGGTTGCCATATTTTTTCGTTGACCCGCCGAACAGAAAGCCGAAGGGTCTTTAAGGTTAATTAATAAACAAACGCAAGTTTGATTATACTAAATGGGAGTTAATTGTCAATTGACGGCTGTTTATCGATCAAAATTAGGGACGGGATTTTTATTTTTGGGCCTTTTCGGTATCCGCTTCCCCACTTTTTGGCAAAAACGGCAATTCGGACTGTTTTTATCTTGTTAGTCCAATTTAGCAGTTAATGATGCCCGTGAGAAGTGGATAAGTGAATCAAAAAAGTAGAAATAAAGGCCAGATTAATAAAAAAGCCTGTGAGGATTTCACAGGCTTCGCGACATCGATTGTTGTTTTAGCGGCGTTTCTTTCCTTGTCCCGGAGCACCACCAGGGAACATGCAGATTTTCCTACCGGGGAGTCTTGAATGATGCTGGATGTATCCTTCATAATGATCGGGATTTTTCTGAAATTCCGCCAGGCGAAAAACTAGGTGCTGGCGACAGGCTTCTTCGGGGTCGGTACCGCAGGAAATTTCACGACGGATTTCTTCCAGTTGGGTTAGGATACCAGTAGAGAAGGAAACTGTTGATATTTTGTACCGATCGCAGTAGATACGTTGTTCCGGATCGACAGCCATGGCATGCTCGGAAATTTCCTGACCTGGCCAGATCATCAGCCGGATGAGAACATTTAATTTGCCTATCTGGCAAAATAACTGGACTCCGTGTTCCCCATTCCGAAATTTGACATCGGTAACCTGGTTTTGGACAGCCTGTGTCCATTGCCATTCAAACCATTCCATAAACTTTATTATCTGATTATCATCCATAGGTATTTATACCTCCTTAGTGCGGGATTATATTATTTATTGGTAAATGTCAATAATATCAAATGCAGTGATTGACCGACCATCAGTGTACCGCTACAATAGCCTTGCTTGGGAACGTGGCGGAACTGGTATACGCGCATGGCTTAGGACCATGTCCCGTAAGGGGTGAGGGTTCGACTCCCTCCGTTCCCACCAAGTGATCCTTATTTATTTGTCGCTGGCCGGTTGATGACAAGACTCATGTTTTAAGGGCCCAGGATAAAAAAGTATGGATTTTTTGTTTTATTTAAGGCAAAAATAGATAGATAAAATACTTGACAAAAGATAGCGTATATGATACAGTGTGGGGTCTGAAAGTAGGCTACTAAGCCTATTTCCAGCGTTCTTTAAGAAAGCGGTAAGAATGCCAATTGCTTGGTTTTCAAGTAATTTGGTTTTTTCTACCTCATCTTGGCTAGAATCCTCCTTGGTAATTCCCTACAGAGTGATTTTGTCTCTAAATATTTTGGAGGCAGGATCACTTTGTAGGGTTGATTGGAATGTAACAGTTTTACCGTAGGAGGTAATGAAATGAACTCAATATTTTGGTTTGGTTTGTTCGGTCTCGGTTTGGTTGGTGTGGTGTTTGCTTTGATTTTCGGGTGGAAGAAGTATCGGGAAAGCTATCCGAAAACGGTACGGTCTCTCGCTGATCTTCCGCGCGACATCGACGACCTTGATGCGGAAGCAGAAGCGCCGGTTGTTGTCCCGGCTGAAGAAGAACCTCTAATCGAGAACCAGAGAAAAGTTCTCTGGAAGTTCAATCTTGTTGGGTTCTCTGCCTGGAATTACCCCGCCTGGCTGAAGAAGCCGTGGCTGTGGGCAATCATTGCCGCGCCGGTTCTCCATCTTGTTTTCTCGACTTGGCTGAAACTCGTGCCGGCTATCTTGATCTGGGTTATCGCGTTGGCGGTAATCTTCTCAAAGCCTGTGGTGAACAAGTTCAAATTGATGGATCTTTTTCATCAGGCCATGGCCGACTTCCACAACCCCAAAAAGGGTTTTGTCTGGTCTTTGGCTTACTGGGGCGGCTGGGCGGCGGTTTGGTTCGGTTGGCTACTCGTTCCGGTTCTGGTTCTCCTTCTCTCCTGGGTGCTGGTCGAGGTTCCAATCCTTAATCGGATTTTGGAACAGGCGGCTAACTCGCCATTGGTGGTCATAATGGTCTCAATGGTGGCGCAAGGATTGGTGCTGGCGCTGTACAGCTGGAAACTCTTTCCTGAGGGTGTCCTGGTTCGGGAAATCGTCTTGAAAAAGACATCTCGGACGCTGGCCGGTGGTAAGTATCGTTTTTATCATCCGTTGGCGACACTCCGAGGCTACTTCAGCGGTGAACACACAGTTGACGATGAGCGCACCGACGCTATCGTGCGTGACTCCACGAACTTTGATTGGATCGCCGACATGGCAATCGTAATCAAGTTTCAGGATGTTACCAAGCTGGCTGGCGGTGAGTTCGAGAGAGATCTCGATAGTCTGAAGTTATCTAATCCGGATGATCTTACCACCTTCGATCCGGCCAAACTGGAAGCTTCGCAGATCCTTAAAAGGGCTTACGTCCTGGTTCAGAACGGGGCCCAGATTGGAGCAAAAAAACTCACACCAGACGAGATTCAGGAACCAGATGGAAAAACAAAGATTGCCAAAGCGGTCAATGAAGCGATCGCCAAAGACATCTACCAGAAAGACAGCGCAGATAACGTGTTACCAGATGAGCAACAGCCATTCATAATTGTTGCCCAGACGAACCAGATCACGGCAACCACTCGGACGGCTCAGTCCTTAGGACTGATTGCAGAAGTGCAGACACTCAAAGACAAACAGATGCTGGACGATGAAGGTGCGAGGGAGTATCTCCTGCGCAAAGCAACTGGTGGAAAAGGTGGCGGAAGCATGATTATCGAAAACCGGAAGGGGGGTAATCGCAACTAGCCAAGATGAATTCGCGGGGGCGGCCATGGAACAGCAATGTTTCTAAGCCGCCCCTAATCTTTTTAGAAGGCAAATATGTATTCACTCTGGTGGATATTAATGTGTCTTTTAAAAACTTATCAATCAAGAAGAGGGGGAAATATCATGAGACGGATGCAAACGTTTGGCGGAATGGATTGGTTGGTCTGGTCGGTCAAGATGATCCTAAGCGTCTTAATTGACGCGATAGATATCATCGTGCGACTGGGACTGGTCACGCTTAGCTGGGGGCTGTCATTGGCGATCCCTGATCCGGTCAACTTTATCCTGAATATCCTTCAGGTACTGTTGGCCTCGGCCATCTGGGGAAAAGCGGATGCGGCTCTGCAACTCGGGGAAACGCTGCTGGAATTCGTTCCGGTGGCCGGCAAAGTGATTGATTTCACCCCTGTTCTCACGATCGGTGGAATCATGTATCTGCTGGGTGAAGTAGACCCGAGCCAAATCCCTGCCCGGCACAAGAAGAGCCGAGGGGAATTGGTTCAGCTGTGGGTGATCTTGTTGGTCTGTGGTGGTATGGGCTTAGTGCTGTGGCACTTCCATATTGCCAGCTGGTCCACCGCGGTCATCATTGGTTTGGTTCTCTGGACGATTACCTGGGGGATATTCCAAGTTGACTGGGCCAGAGTCACTCGTCCGGCGCAAAGAGTGTTGACAGTGATCTCCGGGATAGTAATCGGCATTTCCCTACTGCCAGTAGGATATTATGCCGTTATGAACCCGGAAAACTTACGGTCCACCGCTTGGCAGCAGATGACCGATAAAGGATTGGCCGAGTACTTCCCGGGCATTGAGGAACGGGCGAAAGAATGGGAAGTAAAAGCCAATGGGGTTTCCGAAGCGGCCAAAGAAATCGGAGCCAATCGACTACGAGACTCGATGAATGAAATTTGGTCTCTGATATTGGACACTGAAGTCAAGCGACGAGAGGAAAATCCGAAGGGCGAAGAGACCAAGATAGCGGCCGAGATCCAAGAGCTTCGCGATCAGGGTTTGGATGTCAGATCAGCTCTCGATATCGAGAGATATCGTGGCCCTGTCACTCTGAAGGTGGCCAACCAGATTCGGAGGCAACGAGCAATGGGCTTTCTGGCAATCGGTGGTGGCTTACTGATAATCATGCTTCTGATACTACTCTGGCCAGCTATCACACAGGTCCCACTGAAACCAGATTCTCGTCTTGGATCAGGATCAAGAACTCTTCCGGAAATGAAGCCGACTGTACTGGTGGAAAATACTCCTCCGAAACAGATCGACTCATAGCGATTTCAGAAGACACTAAAACCCTCAAGCGAAAGCTAGAGGGTTTTTTCATGGCTTGAAGATTAATTGTGGGTGAATTTTAAATAACGAAAATGGCGAGGGAATTAATTCCCTCGCCATTTAAATCGGTGTAAGAAAAAATTTTGCCAAAGAAAAACCCCCAGCGCTATCGAGGATATTATCCAAGATTTTGCTGGGGGCTGCGTTCATGAACCTGCTATTTCGTTTTCATCCGGACAGACGACGGAACTGCGGGATCGGCTCCGATACTGGTTTCCACCACGTCGCACCAGCCGTCATCATCAGTATCCGATAACTCGAATATGTTCACATCGAGCCAGTTTCTGACGATGGCCCGACCGAATTTTCCTCGGTCGAGTTCCACCTTGTCGGTGGCAGTGGTCGTGGTCGACTGGGCGGCCATCATATCGAGTGCCGATGAAGTGATGGCGGGGATGATGACTACCTTGAGCAGGAACACCAAGGTGAGTCCAATGATGAAACCGAAGATCCCGCTGTGTTTCTTGTACGTTTCGTTCCCCGACAGGCTCTTGGCGAGCAGTCCGGTCAGAGCTACCGCTCCGACAATTGCAATTACCCATGCGATCAAGTTCATCTGAGGTACCTCCTTAAATGAGACGGGTGCGCAATCCGTCTCTGGTTTATTCTTCAAAGAAAGAGACGGCATTACGCTGCCCCTTCCGTGTCCAGTGCAACCCAGCTCACTGGGCTAGACTGGACACGAAAGTCTCTAGTGTCAAAGAACTACTTTTAACTTCTGGCCATTATATCATATAAAGAAAGTATTGTCAATGAATTTTAGACAAAAGTCAAGAAGATTAGCTTATATAAGCCATTTATCATCAAGAAAGCCTTATTTTAAGCCAAAGAAGAAGGTTGCTATTGACATAATTATATATATATGATACTATGTGCCGTTAGGTTGTTTTGGTGAATTTTAACAATCCAAGAGGAGGTGTGTGATGAACTGGGAAAATTTAGGTACAGCGGTTGTGTTTGTTTTGATTCTGTGCGGGTTGTGGCTTCTTTGGTCTTTTTCCAGTTTGGTCTGGAGGAAGATCCTCGGATTGTGTGGTGGCAAAAAAAAGGTAGCAGTGCCGGTAACTGTGTTCCTCTTGATGTTTGTTATTCCTGGAATATGGTTTGCGGCGAAGGATCAGGTGCAGGATAAGATCAGTTCCACATCAGACTCTGACTGGATCCTTTTTACTACACTGCCCCCGGGTGGAAAAGGAGAACTTCGCTCCACGACCAAGGGTTTAGTTGTACGCGATGTTTGGGCCACAGGTTCAAACACAGTCACTGGAACCCCGAAGTGCTACAGTGGGGCGTCATTCGCCATTGAGATTTGGGTCCGGAAGGATACAATAAATGGCGACGTCACTTTCACACCAATGTGATCTCTAGGAGATCCGATGAAGGTGATATAAAAGGCCGTTTAGCGAAAGCTATATCGGCCTTTTTCTTTTAAACTCAAAACCCCCGCCACACGAGCGGGGGTTTTCGATTGAGATATTTGACTTTCAGATATCTACAAAGCCAAATTATAGATCAGGGAATCGGGCTGTTATTTACCCAGGGCTCCCACTACCACATTGACGATCACATAAGCCACGATGATGATCACCAAACCGATGATTGATTTGATGATGATGTTTTTCGCCGTATCCATCTGCTGGCTATTGCCTTGAGCGGTAATATAGCGGAAACCGCCGTAGATGATGAAGAGGACGGCGACCGCGCCGACAATTCCCAGAATCCAGTTAGTGACGATAATCAATAATTCATTGGCGTCGGTAGCGGTGGAAGTGCCGGGGAGTGCGGTAGGCGTGGTCAGACCTTCTGACGCCATGACTCCGCTCACAGTTAATAATCCCAAGGCAACCAGGGCGCAAACCATGAAGACTTTGTTCAAAAGCATTTTGTTCATTTACCTCACCTCCCTTCCATTTTTTATATTGATTTTAGAAAGCAACATTGGACTATGCTTGCCCGGTCAAGATCGAAACAACCAGTCGAACCAGGAAAAATGAAATCACCACTATGACCAGGCCGACAATTGCGTTTCGCAGGGCTGTTTTGGCCGCTTCCGCTTGTTTGGTATCACCGTGTGAGGTGATATAGCGTAATCCGGCCAGAATGATAAATAATACGGTAATAGCGCCGGCGATGCCTAAAACCCAGCTGGTGATATTTCCAATCAGTTCTCCGATACTCTGCGGACCGGATCCGCCATAGGGGGGGCCGATTGTGACTGTGCCGCCGGAAGATGGATCGGTAGGATTAGTGGTCTCATCTTTACAAGTGCATGTCCTTGTGGTCGGTTCCCATACTGCTTCTCCCGCTTGCCGACAGGCGCAATAGTTTTGACAAGTCTCCAAATTGGTTGGCAATGCTGGCGGGCAAGAATTGTCTTGATTATTTCCATTGCATACAGTTCCGTCCGTATTCCGACATTCACATTTTACGGTTCCCAGTATAATTATTCCTCGATCACAACCTTGTGCCACGCAGCCATTGTTACAAGCCTCTTCTTCGGTTGACGGGCAAGAATTAGCATCGGTGTTGCAATAAGTACCGCCATTTTTAGTGGCGCAACAGTTAGTGTTGCAACAAGATCCGTATCCAAAACGGCAGATTTCGATTTGATCACTGGTGCATTTACTATCAGCTTGGACGTAATTGATCGATGAAAAAAATACCAGAAATAAAACAGCGGCGCCAATTAATAATAAGGAGTAACTAAATTTTCCGTTTTTCATATTTATTCACCTTTCTTAATCAACTGATTGGCGCTTTGTTGGGCGATAGACAGAGCTTCCTCTACCGTGTTTTTGCCGAGGTTGATACTTTCAATCATTTTAGCAAAAATTATCTCGATCTGTCTATTGTCCGGTTTCCACCAACTGCGGGCAGTGAGAGCCTGCTCGCCGAAAATCCCTTGTACCGGGTTGCTCTGGAGCTCAGCGATCAAATCGCGCCGAGCGGGCGGGCGGAGAGTGGATTCGTAGTACGCTTTCATGTTGTCTTTATTGGCCAGGTATTCCACGAATTGCCAAGATTGGTGCGGGTACTTGGATTTATTTGAAACGGCCTCGGCCCAGTAATTTGGGTAATTGATTTTGTTTCCCCCGAGATCGATCTGGGGCATGGCGGCGATGCCGTAATTGAGATTGGGTGATTTCTTTTCCACCGTTTTCTGGCGGAAAGAATAGTTGAACATCATGGCGGTTTCGCCGGCCACAAAAGCATCGATGGAATAATGCTGATTGAGATTCCAGGTGTAGTCCACTTTTTGGGCGTTGGCGAAGTCGGTATAAAAAGCGGTGGCGATAGCGCCGGGATTGGAGGCATTTCCGGTACCGCCGGTCGAGGAATTAAAAGTCATTTGCGTGTGGGCGTCGTTGATCATTTTGGTCCCGTTTTGCAGCATGATTAATTCCAAAATGTCGGTCGACCGGTTGATATTGGTGCTGGTCCCGATGGCGGCGCCGGATTGGGTGATGATACCTTCTTTGATGGCGGTCAGTTTCTTCACGGCCGCGGAAAATTCACTCCAGGTCTTGGGCGGCTGGGAAACACCGGCGCTGTCGAAAAAGTCTTTGTTGTAATACAGAGCCAGGGTATCGACTGACAGCGGTACGGCGTAAACTTGGCTTTGAGCGGTCAATTCATCGACGGCAGTCTGAACAAAAATATCCTGATACTCGCGGAAAGTCATGTGCTCATAAGTCTTGTCCGAGGCGGGTATCGGTGTCAGGCGGGTGCTCCAGCGCGGCAGCCAATCGTCATGGATGGAGATGATATCGGGTCCTTTGTTTTCTTCGAGAGTGGACGCGGAAATCGCATCCACCAGCGCGGTTTCGTATTCTTCAAAGGTGAAAGTTTTCAACTCCACTTTTATATTGGGATGTTCGTTTTTAAAACTTTTGATGATTTTTTCCAGGTCTTGGCTGTCATCGAAATTAACCCGCCACCATTGGAGGGTGATTTTTTCATCATCGTCTGATTGATCGGGCGGGCATTTTAGACCGGCTAAGGAGAGTCCCGTCAAAAGGATGAGGCAGACGGCGATAAATTTTATAAAATATTTTTGTTTCATGGCTGACTATTTAGAAATTAGATATCTCTCTAAACGGAAAAATCAAAATGATTTTCAGGCGGTCTCAGAGGCGAAGTCCTTTGATATATTCTTTCAGGTCGCCGTTTATATCGGGGCGGCTCAGGGCGTATTCCAGCACCGCTTTGAGATAATTTAGCGGATCGCCGGTGGTATACCAGAAGCCGTCGGTAACCGGCTGGGCATAAGCTCGCCCGCCATTTTTTATGTATTTTTCAATGGCGTCAACCAGCCAGAGCTCCCCGCCTTTGCCGAGTTTTTGCTGGCTGAGGATCTGGGGAATTTCCGGAGTCAGGATATAGCGGCCGAACGCGGCCATGTCGGACGGTTCGGCGCCGACATCAGGTTTCTCGATGACACCCTCCACCGCTAATTTGTCCCCGGAGGTTTTTTTGAAATCCAGTATCCCGTAACGGTAAAGCTGGTCGTGGGGCATTTGCTGACAGCCGAAAATGACTCCCCCGCCAACCTGATTGTATTTATCAATTAACTGTTTGGTAAAAGAAGTGCGTGATTTGACTAAATCATCGCCGAAAGCGTAAACAAACGGTTCGTCGCCGATCAGGTTTTTTACATTGAGGCAGGGTGTACCGTTACCGTAGGGGCCTTTTTGGCGGACATAAGTGAAATTGGCCATTCGCGATATTGTTTTCACTTTTTCCAGGAGTTCCAGTTTACCTTGTTTTTTCAGGTGTTCTTCCAGTTCAAAGGACGTATCAAAATGGTCCTCCACCGCTCTTTTATCCCAACTGGTCACAATGATAATATCTTCGATTCCCGCTTCCACCATTTCTTCCACGATATACTGAATGATCGGTTTATCCACGATCGGGAGCATCTCCTTGGGCATAGTTTTTACGGCCGGAAGAAAACGCGTGCCCTTACCGGCGGCCGTGATAACTCCTTTGCGGATTGGCTTCATAAGTTTTAATAATGAATCGCGCCTGGTTTCAGGCTGGACTCTATTATAACATAAACGCCAAACTAGCGAAAGCAAGGATATTATAGCGGATTTTGATTAACTATGGAAGGATGTAGGGAAGTAATAACAAATAATAAATAACCAATATCCCTGCCTGCCGGCAGGCAGGCAGTAAATTACCAAATTCCAATTAACCGATGCCGGTACTTGTCTTTAATTGGAGTTTGAATTTTATTTGATATTGGTTATTTTATGTATCTATTTTACTCGATAGATCGCCACTCTGCCTTCGTCGTATACTTTGGTCAAATATGTCTTGGTCTCGGGATTATAGGTGCCGGTGGTGCGTTCATTGGGGCCGTAGTAGACGTAGCTCAGATTGCTGGAACGCAGGAATTCCTCTCTTTGCCCGGCGTCATCGAGATCGCTTTGAAAAAACCAATCCACCCAAGGTTTTTTTTGGGCGAAATAAGCCGTTTGCAAATCATGGCCTAGGTAGACCGGCCGCGCGGTAAAGGCCGGAATGATGAAACCGGCAATATGGCCGGAGAGAATGGCTTCTCCGGGAGCGGTGTTTTGCTTGATCCATTCCAGAGAAGAGCGTTCGTCTTTCGGTAAATAGAACGGAACGACTTGGTAGAGGCGTTGGACTTCCAGAAAAGACCACCAGTTGTAAAAATTAGTCGGGGCGATGGCGGCAAACAAGAGCACCGTTATGGTGAGAACAAAGAGATATTTTTTCCAGGGACGGGTAGCGGAAATTTTTTCGTAGGCGGCGATGATTGCGATGCCCGAGAGTATTCCCAGCGGGACGAAAATACCTTCAATGAAACGGCGGTTGAATGGAAACGGAGAATATAATAGCGGTCCGGTGAGGATAACCCAAGTCAGTAAAAAGGCATAAGCTTTATTGAATCGGCGAAACATGACGACGGCTCCGATTACCGCCAAGGGAATAAAAATTCCAAAACCCCAGAGATAGAAACGGTAATCCGGCGAAGTGGTCATGCTCTGCCAGGCCCAGCTTTTGAAAACCGGCTGGCCAAAAAAAATGTATAACTGATAAAGCAAGCCCGGGGCGGTGATCAAAACAGTCAAGGCAAATTTAGCTAAGTATCCGCCGGCTTTTTTCCAGCCGGTTCCCGGCCAAAAAATAAGCACGAACGTAAAAGGTAAAGTGATAAAAAGTATAAAAACGGTTTCATAAGGATGAAAAATCGCCAGAGCTAAATTAAATAAACCGCTGTACACCAAATATCGCTTGGGCCCGTCGGTCATGCCCAGGTAGAAAAAAATGAAACAAAAGAGCAGGCAGATCAATGAAAGCTGGAAATGAGGCGAGGCTAAAAACATCAACAAGGGGTGGGCTTCGGAGAGCCAGACGTCGGTGGGCGTTGAATAGAAGTTGACGGTGAAAATATTTGGCATAATCGAAGGGTCGACCAGCCGGTAATAAATATAGCCCAACCCGGACACAGAGACCGCCAGAATCAAGCTCAGTACGCGAGCCGCATATTTTTTTACGAAGATGGCGATAGTCAGATAAATCGCGGGGACGGAAACAAAAATCAAGGCTGACCGGGCGATTTGCATCCACCAGCCGGTGTCCAGGGTGAAGAAGCGAGCTAAAAATCCCAAAATCCACCAAAGCGGATTAAGCAATAAGGGCGGATGAGTTTCACTGGTGAATAAATTATGAAAACTCCAGGCTCCTTGCCGGGCTTCCTCGATCATGGACATGTAGACGTAAGTATCGCCGGAAGTCCGGTGGAAATTTGGGGTATAAACAGAATCGGCTGGAGCGTTTAGCTGGCCATAGATAAAAGGGATCGCTGTGATGATGCAAATGGCGACCGCTATCCATAAAATGATAAAACGCTCGCGACGGGAAATTGTCTTCAGGATGTCAGTCAATGTCATAGGATAGTAATTAAGGCACTTTCTATTTTAGCTTAAGATAAAGAAAAAATAAATGACCCTGCCAGTTGGCGGAGTCGATAATTTCACCGAGTAAATTTATTGTCGAGTATAAAAAAACAAGCTCATTATTCTGGCAGCGGCCTACTCTTCCACCCCGTTGCCGGGGGAGTACCATCGGCGCAGCGAGGCTTAACGGCCGTGTTCGGAATGGGAACGGGTGTTGCCCTCGCGCTTGAGCCACCAGAATATTGAGCTCGTTTGAAAGTTTTTAATATTGGGCAATCGTATCGCCGGTCGTGAGCCAAAAAGTGACGGCCAAAAAAACAGCGATAATACAAATGATACCAATCAGCTGAGCGGTAGATTTGTAACGTTGCCAAATAGACATAAGTATCAACATACAACTGATCGCGATAATTATACGCGATTCAATCCTCCGGCGCAACTGCACTACAAATAGTAGTTGCGAAGGAGGACACAGATCACAAATTGCTAGTCAATCTTGCTTACCAGCAGGCGCTGGCAGGCTTTGTTGGTGAACTCTTTCAGTATGATTAATTAGGACCTCTCGGCTTAATCCGTTGCCGGACTTATACCTAAGGCCTATCAACGTCATCATCTTTGACGAATCTAAGAAGTCTGATCTTGGGCACGGCTTCACGCTTAGATGCTTTCAGCGTTTATCCGCACCGAACATAGCTACCCAGCGGTGCTCTTGGTAGAACAGCTGGTACACTAGAGGTTCGTTCTCCTCGGTCCTCTCGTACTAGAGGAGACTTCCCTCAAACTTCCGGCGCCCATGACAGATAGGGACCGAACTGTCTCACGACGTTCTGAACCCAGCTCGCGTACCGCTTTAATTGGCGAACAGCCAAACCCTTGGGAGCTTCTTCACCCCCAGGATGCGACGAGCCGACATCGAGGTGCCAAACCGCGCCGTCGCTGTGGACGCTTGGGCGCGATCAGCCTGTTATCCCCGGAGTAACTTTTATCCGTTGAGCTCTGGCGTTCCTACGAACAACCATCGGATCACTAAGTTCGACTTTCGTCTCTGATCGACTAGTCAGTCTCTCAGTTAAGCCATGCTTATGCCTTTGCACTTTACCCCGCGTTTCCATCGCGGGGAAGCAGACCTTTGTAAACGCCTCCGTTGCACTTTAGGAGGCAACCGCCCCAGTTAAACTGACCGCTAGGCACTGTTTTCTTCCGCTTTCGCGGATCAAGTTAGATCCAACATCCAGCCAGGGTGGTGTCTCATTGGCCCCCGAAGGGTCCCACCTACGCTGAACAGACCAAACGTCGAATCAATACCTAGCTACAGTAAAGCTTCACAGGGTCTTTCCGTCTAATCATGGGTTGACAGCATCTTCACTGTCAATGTAATTTCACCGAGTCCCTCGTTGAGACAGTCCCCAGATCGTTACGCCATTCGTGCGGGTCGGAACTTACCCGACAAGGAATTTCGCTCTTCGTTCCTTACGAAGGATCATATCTTCATCCCGTCCGCCGAATCGGCGGAGACAGGAGCACAGCGTATGGTCTCTGAGGGGTCCCGCTCGGAAGCGGAACTTCCCTGCTGGTTAGAAAATCTTTCCAGCATATAGCTGTGTTTAAACCAATTTCACATTGCTGTGAAAAAGAGGCAGCGATTTGCGCTATCAGTCGTATAACAGTCCTAGTTTTTTTGCCCTAAAATAATTTAGAGCAAAACCTTAGGACCGTTATAGTTACGGCCGTCGTTCACTAGCGCTTGGCCCAGTTTTTATCCCGGGTTTGACGTTCTAGCACTGGACAGGCGTCAGCCCCTATACATCACCTTGCGGTTTAGCAGGGACCTGTGTTTTTGGTAAACAGTCGCCTGGGGTCTTTAGTTGAAGCCCTACTTGCGTAGGGCAGTCCTTATTGCGAACTTACGGACACTTTTATGCCGAGTTCCTTAACGAGGGTTCTCTCGAACGCCTTGGTGCATTGACACCAACCTACCTGTATCGGTTTGCGGTACGGTCATCTTGAGCTTTCCCGCTTGCGCGGGGTAGAGGGTTTTCTTGGTACTCCATTGAATCACATTGAGTCCCCAATGGTTCGTCTTCCGCCCTATCTCGGCGCTTAATGATACCCGGATTTACCAAGGTATCACGCCAAAATAAAGCGACGTGCATTACCAAATCACGCGTGATTCTTAAAAGTACGTTACCCCATCAAACACTCAAGATGGTGCTGGAATATTAACCAGCAATCCATCACCTACGGCTTTCGCCTTCGGTTTAGGACCGACTAACCCTAGGATGTCGACCATTGCCTAGGAAACCTTAGGTTTTCGGCGTTCAGGTTTGTTAGAGCCTGAATTGTGGTTACTCATCCCGACATTCTTACTCCCTAGCGCTCCACGGTTCCTTCCGGTACCGCTTCACTGCGCTAAGGACACTCTCCTACCACGCCAGCGCTTCGCGCTGAAAGTCCAAAACCAAAAGTTCAAAATCCAAAAGAATGATAAAATTCAAAATTTAAATCTTGAATTTTTAATTTCTTTTGAACTTTTTATTTTAAGCTTTGACATTTCAGTGCGAAGCACTGACATCCGTATCATCGGTATTGGTTTTGAGCCCCGTTACATCTTCGGCGCTACTCCTCTTGACTAGTGAGCTGTTACGCACTCTTTAAATGAATGGCTGCTTCTAAGCCAACATCCTAGTTGTCTGAGAAGTGTAACATCCTTTACCACTTAAACCAATTTAGGGACCTTAGATGACGGTCTGGGCTTTTTCCCTTTTGAGCCATGCGCTTAGCCGCACAGTTCTGACTCCCTTCGTGAGGTCTACCGGTATTCGAAGTTTGGTTGGGCATTAATCCTTACGGATCAAGGCTCCATCCAGCGCTCTACCTCCGGAGACTATCGAAGAGGCTAGCCCTAAAACTATTTCGGAGAGAACCAGCTATCACCGTGTTCGATTGGAATTTCTCCCCTAACCACAGCTCATCCCCCAGTGTTGAACGGCTGGTGGGTTCGGGCCTCCCCCCGCATTTCTGCGGGGTTCACCCTGGCCATGGCTAGCTCACACGGTTTCGGGTCTGGTCCTTACTGCGTAAAACGCGCTATTAACGCTCGCTTTCACTATGCCTCCCCCCGCTCTAGCGGGGTTAGACGCGCAGTAAAAATCAACTCGTCGGGCCGTTCTGCAAAAAGTACGACGTCGAACTTGGACTACCCGAAGGTAGAACATAGTTCTTCGTCTGCCTGTAGACATATGGTTTCAGATTCTATTTCATCCCCCTTGCGGGGTGCTTTTCACCTTTCCCTCACGGTACTAGTTCACTATCGGTCTGGTGAAGTATTTAGCCTTACCCATGTCGTGCGGGTAGATTCACATGAAGTTTCTCCAGCATCATGCTACTTGAGAAAAATTTAGAGAGTAATGATCCCTTTCGCGTACCGGACTATTACCGTCTCTGGTCTCCCTTTCCAGGGATGTTCTGCTAGGGAAATCCTTAATTTTATCTCTCTTGCTGTCTTACAGGACAGCGTAAACCTTCTCGCTACACCTTTTTAGCAACGGCTGTAACCTTGGCACTAAAAAGGTTTTGGCTAATCCCCGTTCGCTCGCCGCTACTAGGGGAATATTCGCAAAGCTATATTTAATCTTGTATACCGATCAAGTCCCTATCGGATTGATAGGTCCTCAACCGGTATCAGCAGATTAAAAAGTTTGCGTCTTTTTTTCTTTTCCTTCGGCTACTGAGATGTTTCACTTCGCCGAGTACCCTTCCTAAAGCCTTGCGGCTCAGGATATCCTGAAAAATCAGGATGGGTTTACCCATTGGGAAATCTTCGGATCAAAGGTATCTTGGCACCTCCCCGAAGCTTATCGCAGCCTGACACGTCCTTCTTCGGCTTCACCAACCTAGGCATCCACCATACGCCCTTAATTTGAATGAGTTCACCAACATTTCCTACTCTACCTATCAACTGCGGTGAAGCAAGCCGATAGGATTTGTAGAATCGATTGACTAGCAGTTTGTGATTTCATTTTCCGGAAAGGAAAAATGAATCAAACTGCCTAATGTTGTGTTGTGTTTGACTCGTGTAAACTGTCGTATTTTTTTGTTAATGTTCTATCCGTTGTCTTGCGCTCTAGGGCCTGATTCAGTCAGAACTCAGAGTACAAGTTTTTAAAAGCCGCTGTATTTAGCGGCTGTCCATGGAGAGCTTGAGAAAAAACTTAGCAATATCCAGGCGAAACCGCTTCATTTTTAGAGGTGATGGAAATTGGCATTAAGTTAATTTTATTTATAAGCTCTGGGGAGTATATCGATAAAACTGATAGGTGTCAAATGGTGCGCGCACCTGGACTCGCCCGGTCATTCGACCGGGCGTCAGGTCGTATGACCTGACGAACCGTCATTGTAAAATTATGATATTAACTGGTGCGCGCAGATGGACTCGAACCATCGACCTCAGTCTTATCAGGACTGCGCTCTAACCACCTGAGCTATGCGCGCAATTAGTCGTTAGTCTTTAGCCGTTTGATAAAACGACCTGTGGTAGAGAGTCAATCTGGTTAGACCTAAGGTTTTTTTAAGTGTATTGAAAAAGAAAGATGTGTCGATCTCGAGACCGAAAAACTAATTTCCAAATACCATGTGGTGGACCCGGGCGGACTCGAACCGCCTACCTCCACATTGCAAATGTGGCGCTCTAGCCAGCTGAGCTACGGGCCCATTTGGCGAGGTGCCCGTAGGACCCCTACGGTAAATTATGAAATATTTTAGGGAACAAAATTTATTGTTAACGCGTACCACCGAAGAGCGCGCCGACCCAATGGACAATGACGTAATCACAAGCACCGGACAAATATAGGAATCCGATAATGATGGCCACGATCCCCAGAAAACGATAGAACCCGAAGGTGCGGCCAAAACTTTCAAAGTACCTTTCGGCGAAACCGATACTGCCGGTGATTCGATAAATGGCGTAGGCTTTCCAAGTTACGAAGAAGCCGATAACTATTACCAAAATTCCGCCAAATATTTCCCAGCCAGACATAAAAAAATAAAAGCTTAAAATTCAGAACTTCCCCGCCGGGCCTCGGCTGAAAAAATTAAGCCGGACGATAGGCAGGTACAAAATGAATAATTTGCTTGATCGTTTTGGTGATTGAGTGGGACGCCAACCCTTGTAGCTATTTAGGACGTCACTAGCTACGGCGACGAGTGGTTTACCACTATTTTGTTTCTCGTCGGTATCGTTTAAACGATACCTTGGAAACGACGACATCTAGTTTGTCTCCCTAGAAAGGAGGTGATCCATCCACAGCTTCCGCTACGGATGCCTTGTTACGACTTATTCCTAATTACTGGTCTTACCTTAGCTCACCCTTACGGGTGATTTTCGGGTACTACCAGCTTTTCTGAACTGACGGGCGGTGTGTACAAGACCCGAGAACGTATTCACCGTGGTGTGGCTGACCCACGGTTACTAGCGATTCCGGCTTCATGGGGGCGAGTTGCAGCCCCCAATCCGAACTGAGAGAAATTTTGATGAGATTAGCTCCGTCTTACGACTTTGCGCCTCTTTGTATTTCCCATTGTAGCATACGTGTCGCCCAGGACGTAAGAGCCATGCTGACTTGACGTCATCCCCACCTTCCTCCCCGTTATACCGGGGCGGTCTGATATGAAAATTTAACATATCACAGGGGTTGCGCTCGTTAGAGGACTTAACCCAACATCTCACGACACGAGCTGACGACAGCCATGCAGCACCTGTGCTACACCCTCGAAGGAGTCCTACTTTCATAGGATTTGCAGTAGCATGTCAAGCCCTGGTAAGGTTCTACGCTTATCTACGAATTAAACCATATGCTCCACCGCTTGTGCGGGTCCCCGTCAATTCCTTTGAGTTTTAGCCTTGCGGCCGT